>JABDCJ010000001.1:0-62003 GCA_013288145.1 Nitrososphaerota archaeon
GCATCTGCAGTATCAACAAACAGCGTGAAAATCGATGCGATGGTGACGGCCGACATTCACCGCGTCTTTCGCATGCCAGAGACATTGAACAACAAAACTGGTCTCGTGAAAAGACGCTGCTCGGACATTTCTGGATTCGACCCATTTGTCGATGCGCTTGCTCTACCCGAGGAGAGCGATGAGATCTCGATCAAGGTTGACATGTGTCCGCAAATATCTTTGGGCGGGCGAAGCTTTGGTCCAATAACAAAGCCTGCAACAGCCAAGCTCCCGCTTTTTCTTGCAGTCTATCTGATATCTCGCGGAGCGGCAAGAATGGAACAACCAGGTTCATCCGACCCGGCTGGCAAACGCGAAGAAAAACCAGTTTCAGCAAGTTAAACATCGTCAGTGGTGCAAAAAAAGCAAACTTGATCGACTCCATAGCTGACAAACTCAACCGGCTGCTTGAAGACGAGAACCGGACGAGAGAGCTCCTCAAGATAAGTCCCGCCACCTATCGCGACATTGCAGCCCACATCAAGACAATCAGATCAGAGAGCTCTGAAAGGGAGAAAAACCTCATTTCAGAGCTTAGCCTCGCGGAGAGGAGACTACTTTCAGATATTGCGCTCAGGCTGATCGAGCTTCGGATCTCAAAATTTAGGCAGGATTCCGAATCTGATGTTACAAGTCTCGCTCCCGAAGAGAGATACATTGTCGAGCCGCTGGTGCAGTCGAGGAAGAGGTTTGACAGGATTGGGCAGGCGATTCTGAACGGACAGACCGCAGAGCTCGAAAGAGTCAGCGAAGTCGTCAAGCAAAAGTACGTGATAGTCAGATTCACCCAGCCATACTCGCCCATATCCGGGACTGATCTCGCTACATACGGCCCGTTTGAAGCAGAAGACGTAGCTATCCTGCCTCTTGAAAATGCAAAAAGTCTAGCTAAGATCGGAATTATTGCGAGAAACTGGATCGAACCAGAGGAATGAAAGTGAGTTCTACTGTGCCGGGAAAGCCCATTGCACTAGATTAATAAAGCATGAGATCGTAGCTATAGTTCTTGCGCGGTTTTTCCGTGTAAGAACTGAATCGGACAAAAAGTGATATTAGAAAAATGAAAATGGTTAAAGAAATGAGAACGTACTGTCCGCATGACAATAAGCATACCGTTCATACCGTGAGCATTTACAAAGCCGGAAAACAGCGCGCTACTGCTGTTGGCGCTCGGAGACATGAAGAAGATATTCACGGATACGGTGGACAAAAGTTCCCGAAACTCGTCAGGACCGCTAAAACTACGAAAAAACAGATTCTTCGTCTAAAGTGTAAAGAGTGCGGGAAGATTGTGACGAGGCTAGGCATACGACTGCGAAAACTAGAGATTGAGCAATAAACGTTAGGAAAAAAGGAGATTATTGAAAATGGTAAAAAAAGAAAGAATTTTCATACCAAAACCGAAAAGCGAGTTCTTGTCTGGCATTTGCGTAAAGTGCGGCACTGAAAATGTGTTTTACTCAAATAGTGCGAAAGAGATCAAATGCAAGCAGTGTGGAGAAGTCTTGGCTTACAATACCGGCGGTAAGATAGAATACTCTGAAAGCCTCGGCGCTGAAGTAAAGCGTCTGGACTACACTTAGCGGAATTCGGTCAGAGTCGCCCTTCGTGAAATTCCCGCGAAACGTATTTACCTCTATTCCGCGACAAGATCTCGTCCTACAAAGGAGTTTGTTTTCTATATATGACGATTGAAAATGCTCAGCCGGTGCAATCCATGCCTGATGATGGCGAGCTAGTGCTCGCTACAGTCAGGGAGATCACCGCTCATGGAGTCTATGTTACACTGGACGAATATGGAAAATTACCGGCATTTCTTCACATAAGTGAAATTGCCACGGGCTGGGTAAGAGACATTGAACGATACGCAAAACCTGGTCAAAAAATAGTTCTGAAAGTCATCAGGATCAACCGAGTAAGGAAGGAAATCGACCTGTCACTGAGGCAGGTCTCGGGCGAAGAAAGACGCGCGAAGATCATTGAAGTCAAAAAGACCGAAAAGGCAGCCACGATTTTAGATGCGTTGAAGGTTAAATTTGGGAACGACACCTCAGTGAGGACTATCGTCGATTCCGTTCTGAATCAATATGACACGCTGTACGATGGTTTTGAGGACATTACCCGCCGGGGTCCCAAAGCCCTTCAAAAGCTTGGACTGGATGTCATGCTGGCGGAACCTCTCGAAGAAGTCGTCAAAGATAAGATTTCGATCCCAATCGTCGAGGTGCGCGGCGTCATGGATATTCGAGTTAAAACTTCGAACGGGATTGAGGTAATCAAGAGCGCTCTCCGCTCCGGTGAGGATGTGAAGACGTCTGGCGCTCAGGTCAAAGTGACTTATCTTGGAACTCCGAGGTACCGGCTCATCGTAAAAGCTGAGAACTACAAAGT
This sequence comes from Nitrososphaerota archaeon, assembly GCA_013288145.1. The sequence goes on from JABDCJ010000001.1 coordinate 2,431, forward strand.
CGCAGAAAGAGGTCTGCAGAGCGCGCTGGAACGAATCAAGACAATACTAGACAAGAGCAAAGGAAAATTCAGTTTCATAAGAGAGGAATCCCGCAAGCAGCTTGAATAAGCTCCTGCGAAAGTGCAAAGATTGTCAGAGATACACGCTTGAGACAAAGTGCCCGGGTTGCGGGTCAGAGGACGCTGTCTCTCCACATCCGCCACGATTCTCCCCGGACGACCGGTATCTGAGATACCGAGTTCATGCGCGTTACGAATCAGAGAAAAAAGCTGTTAGTTAGAGCGATCTAATAAACGAAACCGTGGCGACTAGAATTGAAAAAGAAGGCTGTTATTGTTTAGAAAAAATTCCATGAGACAATTGTCAATGGAGACAACTGTCTCAGAATTTGCAGAAACCTACATCTGATTAATCATCGAATGTGCCGGTCTTTCGGCCAGCAAGACGACTGCAGTACTCCTTCCAGTCACCTTGACGTGGAGTTTCGTCCCGGGCGTGATTATGGGGTGGTTCTTGTAGAATGGCTTTATGCCATCGATCCGGCCGACATCAACCCCCTGCCAGAGGTTGTGCATCTTGGATCTGTACATGCGCCCCTCATAATCTATTAGGACGATTGGTTCTCCTGGCTTTGGAAAGTATTGCCTGTACTCCTTTGGGATTCCGAGCCTGCCACCCTCGATCCACCAGTCCTTCACCTCGGTGTCGAATTCAACGGCCATTACCTGTTGAGTGTCCGACCCCGGGGCGTACGAGTTTGTTGGAGACGCTGATGACGTTTCGTTCAGATATCCGCTGTTGTCTATGCTCATGTAAAGATTCGGCCGGCCCTGTTGGCCGAGGGTGATTTAATCCTAGCTTTCTGTCAAAATGCATTGACTCACTTTACGCACTGGAAGCCGGCCCAGCTAAAGAGTTCTGTACCATTTTTATCTCTCTCATTGACTTGCAATCGTCAATTGTTTTTGATTCGAAATCAGTGCGAGCTCGACTTTAGGTTGTTCAGAGTTGTGCGTCTGGCTGCCTAAAATAGAAGTGTTAGCTATATCGAAAGTGGATACTAAAAGATCCCGGTATAGTTTGAAAGTTTAGTACAAATCATACATGATTAGGCCCTTTTTGGTGAAGTACCAATAACTGCGATCAGGCTGATTTCCTTGTCAACTTATCTAAATCAAGTTGCAAAGTTACCATAGCGAAAATCTGTCAAAATTCCAATAATTTCGACGATTTACCGGACGCTTTGGTCCGGAGCCTTTAATCCCGGAAGGAGCAGAATTTTGTCTTCCATGTAGACGATCCCATTTTGTTAGGGCACATCAGCGAAATTGACTGATGATTGCCGAGAATTGGCTTAGCCCGAGAGACTTATTCTGAATAATTTGCTTTTCAGATTCTACTAGAAAAAAAAGGAGATAGTTGCCGGATGTTCTTCTCCCGGACACTTGCTCGTTTATTTTTTCCGAAGTGCTAGAATAGCAGCCGCTATCGATATAATTACCGCCACGAGAATCCCGGCTTCAAGCACCAATCCATTCGATGACGAGGAAGACTGCGAGATCACAGTCGTTACCGCAGGCTGAGTAGCAGTCACCGTGACAACCGATGGCGGCGAGACTTGAGATTGTGGAGTGCCGGATGAAGCGGCCTTCCCTTGCTCTTGAGCTGCTACACCGGCAGGAATTGCTGAAGGCGTGTTTGCAATTGTGCCTTGCGATCCCGCTCCCTGGACTCCAGGAACCGCAACTGATGACGCGCTGGAAGCAACTCCTTGTGGGTACGCCCAATAGTTCTGCTGCTGAGCTCTCAACGTAATACTTGTTTGCTGTTGGAATGGCGGAATCAGCAGTGCCGAGCCAGCTAAGCCAAGGTAGGTGGGCTGCCAGTATACAGTTACGTTCACTGGTTCACCTGCTACAGTAACTTGCGTTGTGACCTGACTCTGTGGAAGGTTAACCGGCAGCCAGCTCCAGACTGTTACATCCAGAGGTACATTGGGTACCGTTAGAGTTGCCATGCCGTCGTTGCCTGTCTGATTATACATCATCAAAGTAGATCCCGGATAATACCAATAACCTGCTCCAAGAGGAGATGCATAGACAGTAGCGCCCTGTGCGGCAGTTCCATTCACGTATTTTGCCTGGATTGTTATCTGCGACGTTGTTATGCTACTCAGCTCTGAGGTTGATATGTTGAGAGTCTTTGCAGAATTTACTTGGCTCTGGAGATACCCGTACTCCTGCTGGTAACCATAGTACCCTTTTGGAAGGATGGCTGCCGAGCCAGAAGACGATGGAGCGCCAGCTGCACCAGAGTAGGCAACCGGCGGATATACTCCGTACCCGCTGGTAGAACTAGCGATGGCGGCGAAGAGGTAATTTCCGGTAGGCAATTCAAACGAAAAAGCTGGATACGAACTTTGCGAGGTTGCTATTACTCCTCCTGTTGAATTGTAAACCGTCATGGAGAACTGGTTCAGGCTCGAGTTCTGGGGAGTTACGAAAATCTGAACGTTGTTGAAAGTTGGATTAGAAGCAGTAGCCCCAAACGCCAAAGTCAACTCTGGCGCGAAAAGCCCCAGTCCAACCACCATGATAGTCAGTGACAGTACCGATATTCTAGTTGCAATCGTCATTCTTGTCTTCGATATTTGCGGACTCATATTCTGCCTACACATCTCTCTACGTGGTAAGATAGGCACTCCGCCTTTAACCGTTAGGAATTGAACGAACGTTCTCCGGATCGGAACGAACTGTTTGGCTTTTCCGGACGTGGTAAATGCTCAGATCTGGATATCTCGAATCTAGAGACACTAAACGCGAAAGCTACGAGAGCACACTGACGGGAGACATTGCATAGCCCGTGGCGCCGTTGGGAAATGTATCTGTGTTCTGCGAAGTCTGAACTGCTCCTGTCCCATCAGTTGCCCTCGCAAGTATAGTGTATGATCCTGTTTGAGTTGGTGACCAAGCATAGGCCCAAAGAGTCCAGGTATTGCTTGCCAGGGATTGCTTCAACGTTGCAGACTGCCAACTCTTCCCGTTGTCAGTACTCACCTCAACTTTGGAAATACCTCGATCGCCGGCATACGCCACGCCTCCGAGCAAAATGGTTCCTTTGTTTTGAGACAGGCTAGATTGTGCTCCACCCACGGGGACTGTGATGAAAGCAACGGTCTGAACGTAACCGACATCTGACCAGCCGCGCGTCTGCCAGTAGCCTTGGTAGCTCGAGTTAACGAGCTGAACCTTCCTGACCCACTTTGCGCTCATCATTCCATAGAGTCCTGGTATAACTGCGCGCAAGGGATATCCATGCTTTTGGGGAAGCGAGACTCCGTTCATTTCATACGCCGCGATCGAATCGCTGTGCATTGCAGTCGCAAATGGAACAGCTACGCTGTAGCCATCAACGGAATAGAAAACAACATTCTGGGTTCCCTGCGGGACACCGCCAGCATCGGATAAAAGATCAGAGATTTTTACCCCGCCCCATTTTGCATTAGAGACGAGGTTGCCATTGATCAGGTTGCTGACACATTCGAACGTATTGTACTCAGTGGTCTTTGGCAGAGCTTGGAGCTGAGCGAGTGAATACGTCTTGCCGCTCCCGTTTACTCCGGCCACTTGAAGCGTCCATGTCGAAGCATCGACGGACGGATCAAAAATATCGATCGCGACTCTATAGAAATTGTCGTTTGCAGTCACTTCCGAATCGACTAGGCCGGCGAGACGTGGATCATCGAAAATCGCGGGCGCCTGACCTAGATTTATCGGAGTACCTACAGATGTAGAATTTGAAGAGCCGGGATTTTGAGGCGCAGTTGTAGAACCTGCTGTTAGTAGAGAATCAACACTTGTAACCATTAGGGCAAGCGCTGCTATTGCTACGCCTCCCTTTTCGATGAACGACCTGCGAGAGACAGCTTGCGACTCTCTGACTCTGGGGGCTGTTGAAGTGGAAACCGAACTTCCGGCTTTACCTGCGACAAAAATTTTGGTATCACTGTATTCCCAAGATAGCACTATTCCATAAACAAAATTGGCAAGAAGAAGAGAAAGAGGGAATAGCCATATTGCGGTTGACGAGTTTCCAATTCCTGAAGAAATCCCGAAAAATGAAACGCCTACAGCCGGGAGAACTATGATACCAAAGAATAACCAGGGTATCAGAGAGTAGATCAGGAATTTTTCAAACCGAGAGATTCCTCTCGAGAGCATCCGGGGCGCGTAATACTTCTCGAAAATAAGTGCAAAGACTCCGTAGATTATAATCGCAATAAGAGTAGCTACGATCAGCCCCAGCTGACCGGCGAAATCTCCAAGAATCTGGACGGACGGTTCCTGCACCGATTCCGGAATTATTTTCAGAAATGCTTCAAGAGCAGACTCAGGGGGAAAGGGCGCGAGGCTCCCTAATCTCAGCACAAACAGAAAACCTAGCGAGACAATTCCGGCAAAAGCCCCCTTTTCAAGGGGGGCTAGGATACTCGATCCTCTGTTTCTAGATACCAAAACAATTCAATCCTTTATCAATCCAATGCCTAAAAATCGAAAACTTCTCTTGAAATGGGACCAAAGTCGCTTAAGGTTGCTCTTTCAGTTGAAGCAACCGCGGCGAATTTATCTAGTTTGTTACAAATCTTTTCCAGATTGCTCGGGCGATGAACGCTCTAGAACCATGTTCAATTTCTTTGTAATCTCATCAAAGAGATCAAGGTGAGACTCTAGCCATGGAGAGAGAAAGTACGTTAGTCCGTAATGCTCTCCCTGAGATGTAACCAGGGCATTCTTCTTCAAAACCTCAATGTGGTGCTGTACTGAACGGTACTCCAGAGATAGCTTCGTTGCAAGCTGGTTCAAATTGCTAGGCCTGTTTCTTATCTCGTAGATTATCCTTGCGCGATTTTCCCCGCCCCGAGTACCACCGAGAAGGTACCACAACAGCCTCCTTAGCTCGGGATCGTCAGGCATAATTTCATCTTGCAGTCCCGGAAAATCTTTACTTCGCGAGCTCCTTGATCTGAGGCTTAATACACTTTTAAGAGATGTTGAAAAACGGTTAAAGGCAAATTCCGAGTGGCGAAGAGTTTCAGCCAAGGATTCTGATACTTCACTTTGGAAGTAATGATGGAGATAGCAGTTGTTTTCGCAGTACTGAACTCCGCTATACTTCTCTCTCTGATCGTGATTTACGGCAGGATTGCTGGCAAGACTCGGGCTTCGTACTCCATCGGACTGATGTTATTCGCGGTCTTCCTTTTGGCGCAAAATCTTGCGACAATCTATTCATACGTGGACATGGCTCCATTTTTCGAGCCGCAAGCGCTCCCATTTCTCTCCACAATTTCCGCACTTGAATTTGTGGGATTACTCGTCCTCGCTCGAATAACTTTCTAGGTAACAGATCGCGCTACGAGCTAAGCTGAATCAGACAAGTGTAAGCCCTGTGAATTGAATCCATAGTTTTCTATCGCGAAAGGTTAGTTACGTCAGACAAGAGATCTCGCGATTACTCAAAAAGTTGGAGATATCGTCCTTTTGAATTGAAAAAGTACTTTCTGTCAGAATGAGACTTTTGGAACCAAGATGATAGGTACAGCATTCTGGGCTTTTTTCGCTGGGTTCAGAAATCCGTTGGGTGATAACAGCGGTAGCAGATCGCTGCTCCTTCGACAACTGTAAAGCTGGGACAAGTGTATCGAGGTCCCTTTTTGAAAACATAAGGAATCAAAAGTTTGCAGTTCTTGCAGACGACCTTCTCCTCCTGCAGCTTTTTCCGCATTTCTTCATCCATTGGTTTTATCATTCCAGTCTGAGAAGTACAGAATCTGATTCAACACTTGATCGGTCTTTCTTTTCTTCATTTAGGTTGCTTTTGTGGATCGAAAGGATCTTCGACGGCGATTTGATTTCAACTTCGCCCGACTTATCAATCGTTATCGAAATATTGCGCTCGAGAAAAATGGAGAAGCGAGCGTGAGCAAGACTGGTCGTAAAGTAAGTAACAGAACCGTCCCTGTCGACCTCGATCCTCCCGTTCCTGAACTTTGCCTCAAACACCTCGCCGGACATTGGATGGTAGATCTCCAAAGTCAATCGTTCCTCTTGATTAGCCGAACTCTGCTCTGCCGCCTTGCCGCTTTTTATTTCGAAATCCAAAATCGGCATCGTGCCGTCCGCAACGAAATGATATTTCTTAGACTCGAGTACTTCTCGCTTAGGCGGGGCACTGGACATGAAGCGTCAAAATGTGCATTGCTGGTATAAGTTGATCTCAATCACGCGGTGATTTTCGTATTAGACCGATGCCCACGAGCCCAACAACTCTTATTATTTTTCTGAGGATTTTGCTATGAGGGATTACAAAGATGCGGCTGGTAACTTTCGAAGAACCCCATTACAAGCGAGAGAGAGTTGGATTATGGATTGGAACCGATGACGTTGTTGATCTAAACTTTGCCAATGGCCGATTTCTTCAAGAGAACGGCGATGAATATCCGCAACCTTTCGCGGACGCATTCACTCCTCCTGATCTTGTGAAACTCTTGGAAGGCGGGAAAAAGTCGATGGATGCAGCGAGGACCGCAATGAAGTTCGTAGAAGATGTGGGACCCTCCAAGATTTCCGGCCCCAAAGGAGAAGAGGCTGCTTTCAAATTCTCAAAGGTCCGAATACTAGCTCCAATTCCCCGTCCGGTCAAGATTATTCATACGGCCGGAAACTTTCGTGAGCACGCAAACGAGGGAACAGAATCTGGCTGGGAGTTTCCAATGCCACACTGGATCTCGTTTCTCAAGAGCCCTTCCACGATCATAGGAAACGAGGGAAAAGTAATCCATCCCAAATATACCAAAATGTTGGATCACGAGATTGAACTTGCCATAGTAATCGGAAAGAAGTCAAAGCATCTTACGAAAGAATCTGCCTGGGAGGCTATCGCAGGATTCACGGTATTCAACGACATTTCTGCAAGGGACATCCAGAGGGAAGAGATGAAGTCGGGTCTATTGAACTTCGGAAAAAACATGGATACGTTCGGCCTATTCGGACCTTGCTTTGTCCCAAAGGAGGACATCGGCGACGTACACAAATTGAAGATCGAGTGCAGGGTCAACGGGGATCCTAGGCAGGTCAGTAACACTGATCACCTTTCCGTTTCAGTTCCGGAAATAGTCTCTCACTATTCCTGGGTCACTCTCTATCCAGGTGATATAGTCACGACCGGTACCGTTTCGGGAGTTGCAGCATTCCGGAAAGATCCGGAAAAGTATTTCCTAAAACCTGGAGACGTTCTCGAATCAGAAATCGAAAACATCGGGGTTTTGCGAAATTACATCGTCGAAGAGGAAGGTACCTTCTAGTCAATTTTTCCGAAGACTAAAGTAGCTTTCCTAAAATTAGCCATCGTAGAAAAATGCCCGCGAAATCGAGGAAAACATCTGCGAAAAAGCCCAGACCGAGATCATCAAAGAATCCTGTAGTTTTGGTAGTTCTGGATGGGTGGGGAATCGCACATCCAGGCCGATTCAACTCGATAACTCTCGCGAAAAAGCCAAATTTCGATTCTATTTCCAAAGAGTACGGCACGGCAGAAATCTGCGCTTCTGGTACTTGTGTCGGACTTACCGAAGGACAGATGGGCAATTCTGAAGTCGGCCACTTGACAATCGGCGCGGGGAGAATAATTTTCCAGGATCTCATGCGGGTCTTTGACGAAATCAACTCCGGGAAACTGGCAAAGAACCAGAAGCTCGTTCGCGCCCTGAAGAGTTTGAAGAAGAGGAAAAATGCGACGCTTCACTTTCTCGGACTGCTCTCGAACGGTGGAGTGCACAGCCACATCGATCACCTGTTCGCGCTCCTCAAGATAGCTCGCGACCTGGGAATTGAGAGGATCGTCGTCCATGTATTCCTCGACGGCAGGGACACTCCTCCCAGAAGCGGTATTGACTATCTCGCAGCGCTCACCGGCTTTCTTTCCGATTTCAAGGACGCATATATCGGAACTGTTGGAGGCAGGTACTACGCGATGGACCGGGACAACCGGTGGGAGAGAATCAAGCTTGCTTACGACGCAATTGTTTATGGGGATGGGGAAAAGTTCGAGGATCCGCTCGCTTCGGTAAAACAATCGTACCAGAGGGGAGAAAACGACGAATTTGTCATACCGATAGTGAATTCAAAGTACTCTGGAATGAACGACGGCGACCTTGCGATCTTTTTCAATTTCAGACCCGATCGAGCAAGACAGCTCAGCAGAGCTCTTACAGCAAGTGCAAAGGATTTCGCGAACCTGTTTGATCGGAACGAGAAAAGACGGCCGAAGAAGCTGCAGTTGATTACGACCACGATCTACGACGAGAAGTTGAAGGGTCCGATTGCGCTAATTGGAAGAGAAATCGTGCGTGACACTCTCAGCAACGTATTGGAGAAAGAAAACCTGCGTCAACTAAGGGTTGCAGAGACTGAAAAGTACGCGCACGTCACCTACTTCTTCAATGGGCTGGTGGAGAAACCGAGGCGGTTTGAAGACAGAATTCTGATCCCTTCGCAAAAAGTCGAAACTTATGACAAAAGTCCTGCGATGAGCGCAAGGGAAATTGCCGAGAATACGGTGAACTCTATCGCCTCTTCAAAGTACGCGTTCACCCTAGTGAATTTTGCCAATGCCGATATGGTTGGACACTCCGGTATGGTCGAACCCACTGTGAAGGGAGTTGAGATGGTCGATGAATGTCTCGGCAAGGTAATAGGCGCATGGAAGGAAAAGCAGAACGAGCTGACTCTAATAATTACTGCAGATCATGGAAATGCAGAAAAGATGTTTGATCCCGCAACAGGACAGCCGCACACCGCCCACACTTCCAGCCCCGTCCCACTGGCATTAGTTTCTAAAAAATGGAGACTTGAGATTCCTGAGGGCTACCAGACGGGTCTCAGGGACCTATCTCCGACTATTCTTGAAATAATGGGGTTGAAAAAACCAAAAGCAATGACTGGAGCTTCGCTGGCTCGATCTCGGTTAGATCCGGACTAGTAAAAAAAAGTAAAAGAGAGAAAAAGGGATTACTAAATCCCTTTCTTCTTGTTTTTAGTTCTTTGATCTGAGTAGTCTTCCTACTTTTCCTGGCTGCTCCGCGAGGAAGGTGCTTTCAACTCCGGTCAATACCAGCATGACTCGGACGCGTCCCTGAAGGCTGGGATCAACTCTTGCACCCCAGACAACTCGGGCTTTTGGTGGAAGAGATCTCGTGATCATTTCACCTGCTTGAGTAACTTCATCCAGAGTGATGTCGTCACCACCAGCAACGTGAATCAGCACACCGAATGCCTTTGTCGAGTCTTTGATGTCAAGGAGCTGTGCATCTAGTGCGGACTGGACTGCTCTTTCGATCCTGTCGTCACCGGAGGCTTCGCCGACACCCATCGCTGCAATTCCACGCTTCTCCATGATTGCTCTAAGGTCAGCAAAGTCAATGTTGATCAAACTTGCAGTTGTGATAGTCTCGGTAATTCCTTTCACAAACTCGCCGACGAGCTCGTTTGCAACGCCGAGCGCTTCCTTCAACGGAAGGTCACCCGCGACTTTAGCGAGTTTGTTGTTGTCTATTACAACGACTGTGTCACAGTGGCTGCGCAGTTTCTCGAGACCATCCTTTGCATTATTGTAACGGAATCTTTCGACTGCGAACGGTAGAGTTACAACGCCGATCATTAAAGCACCTGAAGGCTTTAGGGCATTAGCAATAACCCAGGATGCTCCGGTTCCAGTTCCTCCTCCCATTCCGGTCGCAATGTAGATGATGTTTGAACCTGTCGTGTCTTTCTTGATCTGATCGATAGATTCTCGGGCAGCCTGCTCACCGCGTTCTGGATATCCACCGGCTCCCATTCCCTTCGTGCTTTTTTCACCTAGCAGGACCCTTCTGTCAGCTTTTACTATGCTCAAGTGGGTCGCGTCAGTGTTTGCAGCGATAAGTTTCGCGCCAGACACTCCGCCTTTCTTATCTTTGACCCACGAGACGATGTTGCAGCCTGCTCCGCCGACTCCGATGACGGAGACCTGTGGCCTCGCAGCGCGCATTATTGCCTCGATTTTTTCTGTCTCGAGCATTTCATCCATTTTCGACTGTGTATCAGTATCGTACGACAATATATGATCAAAGGGCAAAACAGTTGCCGGCCATTATACCCTTTGTGAAGTTCAAAAGAGGAAGCAGTAAACGAATTTTTGTGAGTGCTACTTTGATATTTAGGCGAAATCCGTACTAGGAATTCTAGCTTGATCAGCCGGGGTATCTCGAATGCTTTCCGGATAGAAAGTTCTAAGATGGTTGAACCATCGTTCCGAGTCCGGGCGATGCAAAGCCTGCGCCGTCTTCATATGCAATCTGTCCACTGACCAGCGCGTACTTTACCCGACCGTTGACTTCCACGCCGTCGTATAGCACAGTCTCCCAGGCTTTGGTCTGAAGCTCGGAAGCCTTGATAGTCCAAGTTTGGTTCAGATCAACAATTGCTAGATCGGCATCGGACCCGGTTTGAATTGAACCCTTACTCGGAAAAATTCCAAATCTCTTCGCAGCCGCAGTGGACGTAATCCTTGGAATATCACTAAGCTTCAACCTTCCTTTCATCACAAAGTTGAGAAGCAAAGGTAGTCGTGTTTCGACTCCTGGCGTTCCGGACGGCGCGGCGAAAATGTCATTCCAGCCTCGCTGCTTTTCAGAATTCGAGTGCGGCGCGTGATCGGTTGAGACCATATCAATTTCGCCGGTTGCGAGAGAGCGAATCATCCGCTCGATATCTTCAGGATCTCTGGGTGGCGGATTGAATTTTGCATATGGTCCTTTCTTTTCCAGAATCTCTTTGGAAAAAATCATGTACTGCGGGCAGGTCTCGGATGTTACATCGATTCCACGTTGCTTTGCTTCTGAAAGTAGATCAACTGATCTTGCGGCACTTACGTGTACGAAGTGGGTCTTCGCGTGCAAATATTCAGACAAGATCAAAGCATCAGATACGGCTTCCTCCTCTGTAAAATTCGGGCGGGAATCATAATGGGCGAGTGGATCTTTTCGTTTATCCTTCTTCATCTTTTCAGAAAGCAAGTTTACAGTAGAATCGCATTCTGCGTGTATGCAATGAACTCTGCTGGTTTTGTTTACTTCCTCCATTGTTTGAAAGAGCTGTGCGGAGTTTGTCACAAATGTTCCAGCGTACTCTTTTTCCCTTTCTTTCGCAGGTGCGACCATGTACGTCTTAAACGCGACAGCGCCTGCCTTTGAAAGTTCTGAGATTGAGCTCAAATTTTCGTGGCTTGCTCCTGCGATCAGACCGAAGTTGCAAACCGATTTGTTCTTCACTAATCTCGCCTTCTCGTTAAGGATTTCCGCCGTCGTGACTACAGGTTCAGTATTCGGCATATCAAACACAGTTGTCGTCCCTCCAGCAACTGCGCCTCGGGATCCGGAAACAAAATCTTCCTTGTAGGTCTGCCCCGGATCGCGAAAGTGAACATGAGGATCGATTAAACCCGGCAGTATTACAAGGCCTTGCGCGCTGATTGAATGTCCAGCTTTGCTGCTCGGGGTTTTTTCAATTGAAGAGATCTTCCCTTCGTTAACAAAAAGGTCACACTCGATAAGTTCTCCGTCCTCGTCTAAGATCCTTCCGTTCCTGATCTGGAGATCGTGAGTACTTGAAGACGCCAGAATGGGATCCCTCGAAGGTGTTGGAATATTGTGATGGCTTAGTCTAAAGAATTTGCCGCTCTTTACGCGAATTTAGAGCGTTATCACGGTTTACCCTTTCAGGACTTTATTGAAAAGTTGAAACTGCGGCTAAGGAGCATGAATCTATTAACCGGAAATTTCCCGGTCAAAATACGAACTGACCTTGGCGGCGAGCACTACCGAATCTAAACGCAATCAAATAGATTAGGCTTTAACAATTAGCTCAAGAACGTTCTCTATTTTTTCAGTCGCAAACGACTCGTCACCGATCAATGAAGTAATTGCGAGCAAATTCTGCGCAACCTGTCTTCCCTTTAGTGTAAGTTTGAATTCCATTTTTCGCACAACTCCGTTTTCGGCAAGTTCCCGGGTGACTTGAGACTCTACCAGTCCGGTGTTTTGTAAGAGCATTTTTTCCTTGTTCCACGTAGAACCGCTTATTCCTACGGCCTGAAGGATGTCCAGAGAAGCGACCTTACCACGCAACAACAAGGCTAACAAAATCTTCGACTGAATTTCAGAGAGTACGGGTTTTTGCATCTCGTCAGCGTCTTGGGTATTAGGCAATAAACCTTTAGGCGGAATTATAGTTGGCCTGCATATTCAGGACGGCAGAATGCCATTCAATACAGAATTTCAGAAAATTTCTCCGGTTTAGGAAAAATTGTTTTTCTGAAAAAGTAGTATGAACGCAAAAAATCATTGATTCCGTTTGTTTCGACGGATATCTGATTGATCAAGAGGAATGTCGGTGTTTTTGTAAATGAAGACCACATAAAGTACGAAATAAAAACAGGTTCCATTGTGAATGCGTACGAGCCCCTGAGCGCACGGTTTCGTAGATTGATTAAATAACTGAAAAATAGCAAGCTTTTGTGCATTGTCCCGATCGAAGAACAGCAGAGACATCAGCGCGAGACGGCGCCGGAAGCAGGATAAGGGTCTTCCTTGGGCGTACATTCTTCCAGCAATAGCGGTAATAGCATTGATAATTGGCGCGATCTACATAGAGACGAGCCAGGGTCAGACGACAACTGCGGTTTTGCTTTCCGGAAGCTTTCACTTTCCGTTTCAGTGTCTTGGGACCGAGGCTTTGTTTCTTCACATTCATCCGCATCTGAGTATTGTAATTAACGGAAAGAATGTTACGATTCCAGGTGGTATAGGAATTGAGAACGCCATACCGGAGGGATCGTCGAATTGGGGCGAAGTCTACGGCGGAGGATCGAGTTCCTGTTTTGAGCCAGTTCACACCCACGATGCGTCCGGGTTGATTCACATCGAATCTCCCACTAACCAGAACTATACACTTGGAGACTTTTTCAATATCTGGAATCAGACATATACTTACGCGCTTGTTAACGGAACAAAGCATCCTATCGTTTTCAACAGCAATGACATTCTAGGTTTTACAACAAACAGCACGTACAAACTTGTGGTACTTGTTGATGGCAAGCCATCAACTAGTTTCGGAAGTATTGTCTTGAACGCGCTGGATTATTGCGGGCCATCTATCACGAGCACCAAGTCAGCGTGCTACCCTACGGATTGGAGCACGCAGACTAATAGTGGAGGAATTCCCGCGTGGAACGGCCAGCTTACAGGCTATCCTTACGGGACCGGTCACACAATTGTAATTGAATACGGCCCGGCTTCACAAGTGTAAACTAATCTTTAACTTTCGAAGCAAGCTCAGAAGCAATCTGGGATCTTGATTTCCCGCGTGTATCAATCCCCTCGTTTCTCGCTGCAATAAGCAACGGATCGCTTTCAGGAATTATGTCATTTGCCGCTGGCTGCGGCGAAGGTTGCATCACTTGATCTGTTGATCCCTTCATGCGGATCGGATTCTGCACATTATTGATTTCGGAGTTTATCGTGTCAGCCAAGCCTTTGCTAGCTTGATCGAACTCCCTTCTCGCCCTTCCGAGCGATCGAGCGAGTTCGGGAATCTTGTTGCTACCGAATACCAGGATGCCTAGCCCGATAATCAAAACCCAGACTACGGGATCGTCCCACGCCATATGATTGGTTTCACTCTTCCGGAATGTAAGAATTGGTATCGGTAATTATTTACGCGTAACTCCCGAGCGACACTTATCTACAAGAGGCCGAAGATGGAAATTTGCTGCATTCAATTTGGGTTTGCTGTTAGAGAAAATCGACGCTTACGTTGAGGGGCTGAAGAAGGGTGGGAAGGAACCCATGAACTATGCTACTCAGATCAGGATAATGAAAGACGAAATTGACGAAGCCGATCGCGAAAAGGCAAGGTCCTATTTGATCGCACTCAAGCTCATGCTGGATAACAGCGTCGAAAATCGAGATATAATCAAAGCGATATGTACGAGGATGGCGAAATCCTACGAACGAGTTTTACCTCTTTACATGATAGCAAATGAAACGATGGAAACATTCCTTCCAAACGAGCCCTGACCGCGCGCTTTTTTCGAAAAACCGGGCGGTGCTTCAAGTTGCCCGAAAGAGATCTTTCGCAATATCCAGAAGTTATCGAGTTTGAAGGCATCGGAAACGTTTCGCTACTTCAGATTCACATTATCGCTGGCTCCGTCGTAGTATTGGGAGTAGTTTTTGCAATACTGGCTCCGCCCGGAGGTTACGTAGCTCTCGCGCTTTTCATAATAATCGCTACTGTCTACGATCTGGTTTTTATCAGGAAATCGCAAAAGCCGGTCAGGATTAAGCTTTTCCTCAGAACTGATCCGGTTCAGGCGATGCTGGGGGAAGCCAAGATCGGAGAAATCAAATCAGGTACTCTCGTTATGAATATGGAGAAAGATAACGAGCTTGGTTACAGGGCAGCTCCGAACAGACAAATCTCGATCTGGATTTTTGATTCAACCGAAGACGCGGAGACTGTAGCAAAAAGGTTACTTGAATACCTTCCCAGAGAAGCCTGATTCTCCAGAATTCAAAACTTATAGTCGAACATCTTCGAAAAAATTCCACGTGAATTCACATCATTGACCTATTCTATTGTCGCAAGAGATCCTTTGACCGGCGAGCTTGGTGTTGCCGTACAGTCGCACTACTTCTCCGTCGGCGCTGTTGTGACTTGGGCGAGATCGGGGGTCGGGGCAGTTGCTACTCAATCGATGGCCGAACCAAGCTACGGCCCGCTGGGTTTGGATCTGATGGCTTCGGGCAAGGCATCGAGTGAGGCCTTGGAATCGCTATTGAAAACCGATCTGAGAGCAGATACGCGTCAGGTCGGGATGGTTGACTCTCAAGGAAATATTGGAGTTCACACCGGCTCTAGATGCATTGATTTCGCCGGCCATGTAAAGGGAGATCAATTTAGCTGCCAGGCTAATTTGATGAGCAACAACACGATCTGGGGAGCTATGGACAATGAATACAGAAATCGGAAAGATCTAGAGCTTCCCGAAAGACTCGTTGCAACCCTTGAAGCTGCTGAAGCTGCGGGAGGCGACGCGAGGGGAAAACAGTCCGCAGCACTGCTCGTGGTATCATCCAAACTTTACGCTAATCCATGGATGGGCAAGGTTATGGAATTGCGGGTCGAGGATTCAATGGAGCCCCTTCCAGAATTGAAAAGGCTCGTCAAGATTAGGCGTGCATACGATTGGGTGGACAAGGGGGACGATTTGTTTGGACAGGGTAAGATCGAGGACGCTATGCGCGCTTATCGGAGGGGACAGGAACTGGCACCGGACAACGAAGAGATCAGCTTTTGGGTCGGAACAACCCTGATGGGTTCGCAGCCGACACTGTCCGAAGGGATTAACATCATCCGCGACATCTTCGCGAAAAACAGAAACTGGAAAAACGTGGCGAAAAGTCTCTTGGAGAAGGGTTACCTTCCCAAAGATAATCCCATCAGAGAATTGCTCTAAGTATTACCAGTGTCCGGGATTATCGCGTCTACCTCGACTTCGATTAACATTTCTTTCGACACGAGTGCATTCACCTGAACCATCGTAGCGGCCGGCCTAATGTCGTGGAAGAATTCGTTGTGGGCTTTCGATACTTCCATGGATTGAGAGATATCAGTAACAAACATTCTCGTTCGCACCACATCATTCATGCTTGAACCCGCCTGCTTCAGCGCGACCTCTATTTTCTCCAAGATGTACTTCGTCTGGAGATAAGCGTCGCCGACACCATGAACCTTTCCTTCGGTGTCTGAGGCTGTTGTCCCTGCAACGAAAACGTTTTGACCCACGCGGACTGCTCGCGAATAACCGGCTAATGCTTCGTAAGGTGACCCGCTTGAAATGTTGCGCCTTGGCATGAACGTAATCGCTCCTTGTTAACGCTCTTTTGTTTTACTCTAGGAGCGAGTTTTTTGCAGTGCATTACTTTCACGCTCAAAGTTTTAATTTGGCAAAAATAGTGAGCTTTCCTGATTACACCTGTGGCCAAAACCACAATCTATTTTGTCACAGACGTTCACGGCTCGGACAGATGTTTTCGAAAGTTTCTGAATGCGGGCAAGTTTTACCAAGCCCAAGTCCTAATCCTGGGCGGGGACATTACCGGGAAGATGATCATTCCAATCGTGAAGCAGACGGATGGTACCTGGACTTCGCCCGGATTCGGTCAGGAAATGAAATTAAAGTCACAGAAAGATGTTGATGACGCTGTAAAATCCTTCCGGGATTCTGGCACGTATCCGTTCATGACCGAGAGGAAGGAGTACGAGGAGCTCCAGGCAAATCCAGAAGCGGTAAAGAAGCTTTTTACAAAGACTATGGTCGACAACGTAGCCCGTTGGATGGATCTTGCCGAGGAAAGGCTGAAGGGAACGGGAATCAGATGCTACGTCTCTCCCGGCAATGATGACGAGTTTGAAATCGATACCGCCCTAAACTCGGCGAAATACGTCATCAATCCTGAAGAAAAAGTTGTAATGGTAGACGATGAGCACGAAATGATAACACTTGGCTATGCAAACCACACGCCGTGGAACAGCCCGAGAGAAGCCGACGAGGATGTTCTTGAAAAGAAAATTGAGGCAATGGCGTCAAAGGTTAGCGACATGAAGAAGACCATATTCAATTTGCACGTTCCGCCAATCAATACCATTCTCGATCAGGCTCCGAAGCTTGATGCGACCCTTAAACCCGTAACCTCGGGCGGTCAGCTCCAGATGACCTCGGCGGGAAGTACCGCGACGAGGAAAATGCTGGAAAAATACCAGCCGCTAGTCGGGATGCACGGTCATATCCATGAATCCAAGGGTGCTGTCAAGATCGGCAAGACGATGTGCTTCAATCCAGGCAGCGAGTATGGCTCGGGAATTCTGAAGGGTCTGCTCTGTCAACTGGACGGCGAAAAAATAAAGTCCCACCTTCTGGTGTCAGGTTAGTTTTACTCGTTTCTTTCTTCAACAAACCCGACTACTGTGAATTGATTATCGGGCGATCCAGAAATGGCTGAAAACGTTTCAGAGTCTAACAAAATAATCCTAAGTACCCGCGCATTATCAGCTAAAGCAGAGACACTTCTAACTCAGGTGACTCAAGGAAAATACCGAACGAAACTATCTTCGGAATCCATCGCAGACGGAGATCGTGAACGGGTCGAGGTAATTTTGCTCGACACGGCAAGAAGCGAAGAGCTGTCTGTACTTCTCCCGGAGAATCTTTCTAGGTTTCCGAACCTCAAACTGATTCAATCAACCCGGGCTGGAGTCGATGTTTTGAGATTTGAAGACATTCCTGAACGGGTAATAATCTGCGGAAACATCGGTGCGTACGGAGACCAGATAGCCGAACACGTTTTCGGAATGGTTCTCTACTTTGCAAGAAACATTGGAGTGTCAAATGCAGCTCTATCGAAAGGCGAGTGGCAGGTTCCGGATTCAATGTTTCTCAGAGGAAAGAATATTTTGGTCGTAGGCGCCGGAGGCATCGGAGAACCAGTTGGACGACTTGCGAACTCTTTTGGCATGCAAACGGTAGGTGTCAACAGTACAGGCAGGTCTGTGCCGGGCTTTGAGACAGTCGTGGGTCAGGACAAGATTGATGATTCCCTTATGAATGCAGACGTTGTCGTGATTGCGCTTCCGCTCACTGTCAAGACTTTCCATCTGTTTGACAAGGCAAGGCTGAACAAGATGAAGAGGACTGCCATACTTGTGAATGTGGCACGGGGCTACATCATAGATGAGCGGGCGCTCTATCAGCATTTGAAAAATAATCCCAATTTCAAATCCGGCCTGGACGTCTGGTGGCACTATCCTAAAAAGGGTGAAAAATTTGCCCAGAAATACCCGTTTCTGGAGCTACCCAATTTCGTGGGTACTCCGCACGATTCCGGCATTGTTCCGGAAACAGAGGAGATTGCCTTGCTCAGCGCAATCGAGAACATAGGACGATTTGAGAGAGGAGAGAAGCTGAAAGGTGTAATGAACCGAAATGACTATCTGGGGCTGAAGGAGCTCATCTCGCGCGCAGGCTAGTCAAAGTAGGAGAAATAGGTTGGCCGACAAAAAGACAGATCCAAAGCAACTTGCAACGCTTGTTAGTCTGCTGGATGGATACGCAGCACTTTCGGTTTCGGATCCGGCGAGGATCAAGAAGATCGCGAAAAGCTACTCTGAAGACGATCCTGAGATAAAGGGAGCTTGGAGAGATATTTCAAAAGACGTGGATGAAATCTCCACGCTGCCATCTGAATCGGCAGCGATAGTGAAACAATCCAAAAGGCTTGCAATTCTAAGGCCGCTCATGATGTTCCTGCCGCTGATTGTTCTGACATTTTACTATGTTCTTTTAGGCGCGCGAATACTCAGCCGGCTTGGCTCGTATGGAGCTTATGCTTTTCTAGGCATTTTCGTCGCGGCGTACCTGTTGAGTTTCCTAGTTTACTTTTCTTTGAACAAGAAACTATCGAGAACTGTCAACGACTATTATGATAAACACATGGGTGAGATTGCAAGGCAGAGGAGACATATCAAGACTGTGAATCAGAGACTTATTGACAGGCTTGCTCAGATCGTTAGATCAGATGACAGGGATCCGATCAAGTACAAGTTTTCCCTTTTCCACAACGACTATGCCAACATCAACGTGATTTCTGAGGATAAAAATTCAGTATATACAGTTACGGTCAAGGGAAAGTCACTGCGAAAAGAACAACAAACACAATAGTTTCTGTAGCTATACTCGACGCCGGGCCGTTGCCCTAACTCTGAACCTTTGATCAGTAGACCGCATCAGACTTGGTGTCTTGTTTCTTTCGTTCGATCTTCAGCTCTTGCTCCTCGGCAAAATGAACTCCTTTGTGGAACGCGTATCCAAGAAAAGGTCCGAAAAGAATACCAGCGGCGGTTATTAGAGTCCCAATTGAGACGAATGCCATGATTGCGATGAAAATCTTCGACCAGAAATTCGGGGGAGAATTAGGCGGACCTTGAGCTGTGGCCACCATTGACATAAAGTAAAACGAGTCAATCCAGCTCCAACCTGTAAGGTACTCTGTACCCACCGTTCCGACGATCATTACTACCAATATAGCTGTAAGAGCATACAGGCCTCTCCTGCCTATCGGCGATAAAGGATGGTTTAGAATTCTCGATTTCAATGTGGATAACCCACGTTATTCTTCAGATACAGAGCTTCAGGTCAAAATATAAGCCGTACATCAGCTTGCTCAAGACTTTAGGGATAAGAGCGAGCGATATTTGATAGTTCTCTAAGTATTATAAAAAAGACTAGTTCAGTGCGCTGAGCTTCTGGTCGGCTTCTCGCAACCGCCTCGCAAGCTCCCTCATGACTGGAACCGCGAGTTTGGGCTGCGTTTCTAAGAAGCCACTCCAGACCCAAGCGGTCATGATCAAACATCTTGTGGGTTCAAGAGCTTCAATAGTGGCAGATCTGGGCTGTTTATCCAGGATTGAGAGTTCTCCGAAGAATTGACCCTTCCCAAGTTTTGCTATGGACTTTCCAGCCTTTTTCACATCCACGTTACCATCGACGATCAGATAAAATGACACTCCTTTACTTCCTTCCTCTTCAATCACCTTGCCGGTCTCAAATGTCCTCTGAACGAACGAATGCGACATTGTCTTGAGCTCTTTCTTCGACATCCCCGAGAAAATCGGAACGTTTTGCAACATGTTAACGACTTCATTTTCCTCTTTTCGATCGAGTGACAGTTTCATTGGTATTGGGCAGATGAAGCATTTTGCGAACTATTTAAGCAGTAAGAGACCACTCCGAGAATTTTTCAAAACATTTGCGTTGAATTAAGCTACGTGTGCCGAAATGATATACATCGAGCGGTTAGAATTGTTGCAACATTAAAGAATCAGCTCAAATCTGTATATCACCTGCAGGGGGCTTTTGACAGTTGCAAGCGGGCTTACTATCCGGAAAAACAAGCATGGTGACCGGGGCAAACTCTGGAATCGGGTTTATGATTTCAAGAGACCTGGCCGAAATAGGATCAAACGTCATAATGGTTTGTAGAGATTCTTCAAAGGGCGAAGTGGCTAGGAGAGAGATTGTGGAACGAACAGGGAATAAGTCCGTTGAATTGATGATTTGCGATCTTTCATCGTTGGCCTCGGTAAGAGATTTGGCTCAAAGATTCAAGGAGACCCACAATCGGCTCCACGAACTAGTGAACAATGCTGGCGTGATAATGGGAAAGAGGGTTGTTACTGCCGACGATATGGAGACGACATTTGAGGTAAACTATCTGTCGCATTTTCTGCTTACGTTGTTATTACTTGATACGCTAAAAGCGTCCGCTCCCTCTAGGATCGTGAACGTGAGCTCAAGCGCGCACTACAGTGGCAGGATGGTCTTTGACGACTTGCAAGAGGAGAAGAACTACAGTGCTATGCGCTCCTACTGCCAATCCAAACTCGCTCAAGTCCTATTCACCCACGAACTGGCGAGAAAACTCGAAGGAACGAGAGTAACCGTGAACGCTGTCCATCCTGGAGTTGTGCGAACAAGATGGGGTGACGAGGGGGGTGCTGTCGGAATCGGGATAAGGATCGCCAGACCCTTCATGCTCAGTCCAGAAAAAGGAGCAGAGACTCCTTTCTACGTCGCCGCCTCACCTGACGTCGAGGGAAAAACTGGGAAATACTGGGAGAAAAAGAAAGAAAAGAATTCTTCAGAAGAATCCTACAACGACAACGAATCTCGACTGCTCTGGGTAGTTAGCACTAAACTTGCAGGAATAGATGCCTAATACGAGAGGGTCTATCTCTTTTTTTCACGAAGCCTTATCGTCGCAAGTATCGATATGCATATCACCGGAAAAGTTATTCCCAGCGCATAGCCGACGCTTGCAGAGTCGGTAGTAAACGGCCTAATCGGATCTCCGTTAGCGAGAACGATAAGCCATAGGACAATGGAAGCTAAAGCTCCAAGGATGACTATGATCGAGCCGGCAATCTTCTCACTTCTTGCCCTAACTTCTTGTTCGGTCTCTCTCGGAAGCGTCATTTTTCTTATAGCACCATCGAAGCTGCTTTGATGAGAAAAATCGCAAAGATCTCAAAAACAAGCATTCTGAACAAGAAACCGGTCGCCCGCTTGCCCATACTTACAGAGGTAACATTTTCCCTGATCGAAAAGAGTTTCGATTCTACGGCACTCAAAACCCGGATCTTTCTAAAATAGATGACGGTATTCCAGATTATGATATCGTATAGGAAGATCATCAGAAACCAGCCAACGTAGTTGTAAAGTGGAATTCCCATGATGCTTAGCGATGGACCGATCCAAACCCAGAGCTTGTTGGAGGAAGCAATAGGATCAATCATGAGATCGAGGTCAACTGCAAAAAATCCTGCTAGCACAGCCCCCGCAACCGTCTTCGATCTAGGGAGAAGCACATCATGAAACACTATGAACGACGAAGCCGAAACAATGAACCATCCCATTTCAATCCAAAGCGGTACAATTCCTATCCAAACAAAGTAACCTTGATACCCTGGGAAAAGCGAGCCGGCGAAGGAAGAGTAAGAATATGAACCGGTGGATATTCCGAGCGTCTCAAGAGGAGTAGTCCACACGATTGAACCGAGCAAAAAGAACGAAGCCACGGTCCACCCGTACCTTTTCTTCAAGCCGAAGAAAACGAGTCCAGCGATTAGAAAGGCTCCTAATTCGGCGATTACCGCAGCGACTATTATCAATATTTTTCTCGCTTTTCTTGTCCGGAAAGCCGCGGATATTCTGTTCGTATCTAATCGCTTATCTCGATTGATTCGACACAGATTGCGGGCTGGATCCAGAATACGATTTGCAGAGATTTTCTATAAATTAAAAATGTAGCCCCGGTCTGGAGCAGGGTTCATGGTGACTTCTTTAGAAGTCGAAACGTAGTTTACTTTGTGAAATAGAGCGCCATAAAATAAAATGCGTAGGCCCCGATAAAACTGCCACCCATTTGAGCTGATGAGCCACCGGCGGTAAAACCCGAGGCCACAAAGCTTAGACCGCCAATTGCTGCTGAGATAATCATGATGGAGCCAAGTATAGTCATTAACCGCACACTAGTTTTTTTGGACCAGGCAAATGCCAGCGCAATCGTGATCAACGAGAGAATCAATAGCAAGAAACCTTCCGCAGCGTGCCAGATCAATATTGGCCCGTAGCTGAGGATTCTGGGAATTAGCGCGCTGAGAGAGAAGGGAATAGTGGAGGCAGAACTAGTCGTAACAAACAGGTTTGTGGTATCGCCAAACCAGCCCTGAACAGTGAGAATTACGAGTACCACTACCATCAGAATCCTCAATCTGTGAACCGACTGGATCGTCTGTTTTTGAACTAGAGGATCAGTAATCGACTTATCAGATTCTGAATCAGTTCTCAATCTCCATGCCAACTCTTCCAAATTGCACACACCAATTTTTTTCTTCGGCGATATTATGATAATGCCTAAGAGCTCTAGGAATCAAGACATAATGACTCGGGTATTGTCTACTTTCCCAAATCCAAAGTTGAAGCAACGGACCCCTGGACTTACCGTTCGTATTCTAAAGGAACTAACGAGTCCGTCTTCCTTTCAGTGGAATTTCAGAGAGTCGTATGCGAGTCTAGCAAAAAGAGTCGGGGCAGACGAGGAAACAGTCCGTCTCACTCTGAAGAGAGCGGTGGAAGAAGGTGCTGTGAAAGGATGGCGTATTGTTGTAAATCCGCATCTTTTCGGACAACAACTTAGGGGACTCCAACTGGACGTTGACAATGAGGAGAGAAAAACCGAGGCCATTTCCCAGCTCAAGCTGGTTGAGGGAGTTTTGTTGATATTGGATTTTCATGGCAAAGGGATGCGCATAGCCTTCTACTATTCGAACGACAATGCATTGGATCGAAAAGTAAAACTGATCAAATCCCTATGCCGGTTTAACGGAGATGTTCCACACTGGTACACAGATCTTCCGGTACCTGAAATGCGTCTCCGACCGATTGACTGGAGTATCCTTCAGATTTTGTTGAAGGATCCGAGGATGGAGATTCTGCCTATTGCACAAAAACTGGGAGTATCGACCAGAACAGTTAGCAGGCGATTAAGATTGATGACGGAGAGCCACGTTGCATATCTTATCCCAGTTCGTGATGTCCGAAAATCTCGTGGAGTTCTAGTCTGCTATCTGGTAACCTGTTCAACAGAGGGGCAGAGATTAGTTGAATCAGAGATTGCTGCAAGAGGACATCAAGTCGACTTTGTATATTCGTCTCTAAGAAACCACTTCTTGATAACGATTCTAGCAGACAATCTTGCATATGCCGAGGATCTCCTATCTCTCGTTAGAAGCATCAAAGGAGTCTCGAAGACAAGGATGGACATCATGAAAGAATTCATTTTTGTCGACGATTGGCTTGATGAGACGGTTCAGAGCATTATTTCAAACTCGGGATACTCGCCGGCTTGATGTTTTTTGGCAGCTTCGGATATTCCATTTTGAACCTCTCGAGAGTATCAACGATTACAGACGAGACAATAAGGTCCCGGAGCCATCTGTGATTTGACGGCACGGCATACCAGGGCGATTCTTCAGTGCTAGTGGTATTCAGTACAGCTTCGTAAGCCTTCATGTAGTCATTCCAATATTTTCTTTCGACCAAATCGTCCGAACTAAACTTCCATTCTTTCGATGGATCCGCGAGCCGCTGCTCTATTCGTCTCTTTTGCTCCTCGGAATCGATGTGTAGAAAGAATTTCAGTATAGCGATATTTTCTTCGTTTAGTAGGCTTTCAAATTCATTTATCTCCTGATATCGCTTCTCCCAAACTAATTTTGGGACAATATTGTGAACGCGTTCAACTAGCACACCTTCGTAGTGACTACGGTTGAATACAACAATTTCGCCGTCTCCTGGAATCTGCTTGTATGCGCGCCAGAGAAACCCGTGCTCCCTTTCCTCTTCTGAAGGCTGCCGGAAGTGGGCGACTCGAACTCCGGAAGGATTCACTCCTTCGAATATACGACGAATTACCCCGTCTTTCCCGGCAGTGTTCATCGCCTGCAGTAGTATCAGGAGCTTATGCTTGTGCTCCGCATAGAGCATCTCTTGCAAGCTGTCCAGTTTCTTCGTTAATTTTTTCGTCTCGCTTTTCGAGCTGCTTTTTTTAAGATCGGCACTGGACTCACCGTCAGGGTCGAGGGATTCTATCTTGATACTCTGTCCAGGTTTTATCCGGTATCGGTTGGTATCAATCATCTGGGATGCTTGCTCTAAAATGCTGAGAAGGATCGAATGATAAGAATTGCTAAAAAAATACACGGATAAGAAAATGGGACGTCCAGGTCTAAGCTGAAAAAACGAGTTTCCGAAGATTCATTTTCTCTCTGAGGAATATCGATTTTTCCATTGTTTTCAGACTAGTGCTTATCTTCGGTGCAAACTCCATTTTTCGTAACACTTGTTTTTCAAGATCGACTCCGGGTGCAATCTCTTCAAGCATGACGCCCTCACGGGTCAACCGAAAAACTGCTCTCTCAGTAACATACAAAATCTCCTTATCATGCTTGATAGCTTCCTTGCCGCTGAAGAACACTCTATAGACGGAATGGACGAATTTGGACACCGGACCATCCTCGATTATTTTCAGTTCTCCCTCCTCGATTTTCATTTTACTCAGACCCGCAGTAAAAGCTCCGGAAAAGAACGTCCTCGGCGCTCCTCCCGCAATCACCGGGAAACCTCCAGGGCCGTATATTCTGCCAGGAAGCATCGACGGATTTACGCTTCCCCCTTCGTCGATCTGAAGGAACCCCAATGAGGCAGCATCGATTACTCCTCCCTCAAAATTGGAAAACATATCGGGCATCGTTGATAGCGCAAAGGGACTGAAAGCGAGACCAAAATCTGCGCCCGAAAGAGCAATCCCACCCCATGGTCCAGATTCGAGTACTGTCAGTATGCAGTCCATTAGATCCTCCTCGGCTGCGACCGCCGAGACTAGCGCGGGAATGCCCACACCGAGATTTACGAGAACCGGCGATTGTTTCTCCTCAAGGATCTTGATCAGCTCCAGAAGTACCCTGCGAGCTATAATTTTCTCAAATTCTTGCTCGACTGGAGGCAAAATATCTTGAATAACCTCCATTGTAACTGGCTGAATTACTCTGTACGATATTCTCGGATCATATTCAAAAGTCCCTCCCTGCCAGTGATGCTGCTTAGGGGAAATGACGAAGCAGTCTACCAACGGAGACGGGACATCAACCTCCCTTGGGTTCATTGTCCCGGATTTAGTTATCCACCTCACTTGGGCTATTACGAAACCCGGTTCCGGGCGCGCTTTGGTTGCCTGGGAAATATTCAACACAGTGCCTCGGACACCTTCATCTTCCATCGAAAGATTTCCTCTCTCGTCTGAAACACTCGCCCTTATGAGGGCGAAATGCGGTTTTGGGGCGTGGTAGAAAAGGAACTCCTCACCCTCGATGTGAATTAAGTCAACCTTGCACGTCATTTTCTCGGTTGCTTTCGAATTCATGGCTCCTCCCTCTCTCCTTGGATCGAGCAACGTGTCGATTCCTATGTTTGTTACGAGACCGGGTCTTCCCGAGGCGATCTCTCGAAACCAGTAACTCACGACTCCGATGGGCCAGCTGTAGGTCTCAAACAAATTTGCTTCTACTGCTTTTTGGGTCCAGGGCGAAAATCCTAGGAAAGGAATCAAAAGACCCTGAAGAAAATCTTCGTTTCTTTCTTTGACTATTTTCTCGCTCACGAGATCCAGTGCTCTTCCCGATATCGCGGGCAGGGATTCACAGATCATGAACAGATTTCTTGGGTGACCTGTTTTCTGAAAGCGTTCGAACAGATTCAAAATAAGATGTTCAGGCGTTGCGGCCATGTTGAACCCGGAGACAGCAACACTGGAAGAGTCCTTCACAAAAGAAAGCGCTTCATCCACCCCAGCCAGTTTGTTTGGTAAGGTTTTCAGAGTCATACCAATCACAGGTCCAAATCTGGCAAGAATGTTATTCTTTCCGTCATTTAAGATCGTGCACTGTTTACCGGTAACTCACTTTTGGCAGGACGTTCTGGCTATTTTAGCACCATTAACAGCGAGAGAATTCGTAAATACCGCGTTTCACATTTGCCAGCCTCGATGGAAACCATGTCAAAGCCTGTGGAATCGGAAAGGAATATCTTTGAGGGTCTGATAACGGCGCTCGCTAACAAACAATCGCAGGTCGATCTCACGTTCAACAGGACTAGTCTGAGATTTCCTGGAACTTCAGTAGGGATGGAAATAAACGGCACGATCAGCCTGGTCGTTCACATGAGGGAACTTACCGATGAAGAAAAGCAAGTGCTTGCCTCAAAAAATGTGGCAAACATATCAGCAACTACGCCCGAGAAAGATCAGTTCTCGCCTCTCAAATGAGTTTAGAAATTTTCGGGAGCATTAGAGGATTAAACCAGACGAACCCGAAAAGAGGAGAGACTCCGCTTCCAATTGCTATCAGTGGATCTTTTCCCTCGAAAATCCTGACTCCCCAACCTTCGCGTTGAAGGCTCTGGGCGAGACCAGTCGCCTGTTTGATCGTTTGTATGACGCCCTTGTCTGCATTTACAGTTTCAATTAAATCGGCAAAATGCAGTCCGGATTCTTGGAAGCCTCTCATTTCTATCGCAACTTTCTTGCTATCTGAATCTACTTTCATAAACGGAAAATTGTTAACGCTTACAGTGATGGTTCCCGATTCAAAGCTGGAAAGTAGACGAGCGAGCACATTGTGGTCCTCTTGATCTAATTCGGTATCCTTTGGTGTTTTCAATACAGATTCAGGATTTCTGCCACCAATTAGATTAGGCTTGACAAATAAATTTGAGTGGCGCGTTTAGATGGAGATCGGTCTGGCCAAAGTTCGAGCTCGTTTGTTTCATAGCTTTTTATGATATGCTTAATTGTCGATTGTTTACCCGTTATCCTCGGTTTGTCTGACCGCGGTTTTATGAGGAACTTCGATGTTTCACCCCAGATTCTTCTAACCCGAAATAATCAAAGTAGAAGTCTATCTAAGAATACACCGTGAATTGGTCAAATGAACGAGAAAAAAGGCGGTATGACCTTTGGCAGTTGAATCGATTCCCGTAAAGAACGTGCTGATTCAGGAGAATATTCTAGAAGCGGCGGTTGCAGGTCTTGCAGAAGCGATCGAAAGATACTATATCAATCCTAACGCGCCACTGGTTGAAATAGGTTCGTATCGAAGAGTCGATTTCGGAAACACAATTGAGCTTTCGTGGAAAATAAGGTACCCATATGAATCACTTTTCATTCCTCTCTCCATTGTTCTTTCCATCAGTCAGGAACGGGTACGGCTAAGCTTTCCAGACCTTGACAAAAGCAACTCCGGACAAATGAGGGCTTCTTCGAAGGTAATAGATGATGTTCAAAGCATCGTTTGGCAATATCTACAGAACACAAAACTTAGCAGTCTTTACTTTGTTATCGGAGGAAAAGAGGAAGAACACTCAGAAGCGCCTGGAGAGCGCAATTCGGTTTTGAGAAACATCCTCAAAAGACTATTCTCCGGCAACACAGCGAACATCTTTCTGACGTTTCTTTTCTTCAGCTTCGTATTATTTTTCATTATTGGAATCTATACAGTGTTTGTGCTGATCGTTTTCCAGGCGGTATACCTTGTTTTTTCCGATAGGATCGCTTTGAATCTGGGCAACGTTCATCCAACAGCTGAGAGACCGCTGGTTACTATAGTCAGCGTTCGATCAAATAGAGAAACTCTAAGAGCATTGTCCAGTTATGGAAAAAAGATTCTTCCTGAGATTCGAGCGGAAATATCGAAGTCAATCGAGATTCCGACGACCTCAACTGAGAGGATTTACGTAAAGACAACCGTTCTGCAAATTCTATCAAATCATGGTGTTAAAGCTGGTCTGAATGACGTCGACATTAAGACACGGAACGTTTACGGCATTGTCCAAAGGGTTGCGGCGAAATTCCATCGCGATCCGCCAAGAATCGTGATCGCAAACAGTCTCGTTTCTAACGCGGCTGCAACGGGCATCTCGACGAGACACTCTTCCATAATGATCACAGCTGGATCGTTGGAAGATCTTAATGAAGAGGAGCTTGAATCAGTGATCGGACACGAGCTCGGGCATATCAAAGGGCACGATCCGATCATACTGTTCGCTATTACTTCATTCGAGTTATTTGGACGGTTTTACATATGGTTCCCGCTTTTCCTCTTCCAGCCAATTCTTTACTTCGTCGTAGCGTTCGGCGTTATATTTGCGGTGGGAAAAGTCCTAGAAACCAGAGCCGATACCGAATCCGCATTAGTACTTGGAAATCCTCAATGGATGGCATCAGCATTGACGAAGATTGGTCTCAGGCAGCTTTACCATGAAAAATACAGCCCCGTTGCAAAGGTGTTAGACTGGTTCCAGTTCGATCCTCACCCTCCTATTTACTTCCGCGTGAAAAGGATGTCAGAATTCAAACCCAGCGAAAGCTTGGCTCGGCACGCGTTTCTGCTTTCCTTGCGGGACTGCATCAAGGGATTCTTTTCGGCTTTCTAGACTAGACCTCGAAAAGATCAAATTTCTAATTGCAATCAGACCACAGTTTCGTGCTATCTCGCAAGTTGTCGATGGAATTAAGAAGACAAAAAATTCCTGATTTGAGGTCCATGAAATGAGCTTTGAGGAGACTCTGAACAGTGCTGGCGGTTTCAAGGGGCTTTTCGCCAAGATCAAAGATCAGGGACTGAGCGTTGAGGCTGAGTTAGAAAGTTTTCTGAAAAACGAAAGCGGTTTGTTTTCTATCGCCGGTTTTAGTGTCAAGAAGGTCGGACATCGTTACGCAGAATTAACTTTTCCATTTTCTCAACAAATCGCAAGGCATGGGGGGATTGTGCACGGAGGCATAATTTCATTTGCCCTGGATAATGTCGGGGGTATGGCCGTCATGACGGAAAACACTGGAATTGACCAAGTAACTCTGGAGCTCAAAATTAATTTCCTCGAACCGTTGCGAAAGGAACCTTACGTTGCGAAGGGAACAGTTTTGCGCCACGGTCGAATCACGTCCGTAGCGGAGGCAGAAATACGCGATGGCGACGATAAGCTTTGCGCGAAGGCTCTTGGGACTTGGTACATGATTCACTCAAGGTAACGCACCGGGCTTCGTCAGCGATCCTTTGATTCACTCCTTCCTGAAACAAATTTTTCTTTCACGGTATCGTCATTACTTAGTTTTTCAAAAAAATTCTGAATTGGAAAGCGAGCTCTTAAAATAGCAGCAAGATGTTTTGGTGAAAATAATTGGCTTCGAGCATTGGCTTTACGAACAATTTTAGTATAGCCATAGATTTGACTTCGTTAATTGTAATTCTGATGATAGCGTTTTACTCGATCAGATTACTCCTTATTATGAAGCAGGGAACTCTCCAAAAGAGTTGGAGATATGTTTCCATAGGATCATTCATGTTTGTGTTCGGCGTCTTGCTATTTGCGTTAGTTGCCGCATTGCCCGGTCTTCAAATGCCTTTTTTCGTCTTTAATCTGGGAGGGCTGGCTATGATTGCTGGCGGCGTATTCTTGATGCTGGGATTGAGAGTTCAATACAAGATTTTTCACATTAGGCTCTCCTACGAAAAAATGCAAGAGCGAACTAGCGATCTTACATGATGGAAATTCCTCGGAGATATTTTACGACCAATATTGAATGAGTCGTTTGTTGTTTGAACGTCCTGCCATTCAACCAGAGGGTCCTGGACTGCATTACCCGATCCATCGATACAAAGTACGGTGAGGGCGTAAGGCAAGTTCTTTTCTGGAAGTTTCAGGATCTCACGAAGCTCCCGGTGCGAGATATTCCTAAGAAACCCGAATTGTTTGTTGACTGTATGAAACAAATTTTTGGGACAGGGTCAAGTTCCATCGAGAGAGCCATGGTCGAGGAGATGTGTAACGAATTCAAAATTGTAGTTCATGGGGAGCCCAGTTTTGTAAAGGCCGTCGAAGTTGCAAAATCGAAAAGATTGAAGGAAGACTTGACGGACGGTCAGAGCTGATCAGCGGGCTCGCGAGATCACATCTCATAGGACGGTCTCACAACCTTATTGACGGTGTGATCAAAGTACCTTTGTCTGCGGCCTTGCCATTTTTTCTGAGTTACATCTCTGACAAGAGACGGGGTTAGCAATGAAAATGTCCCTTGATTCCATACAATCTTTTGCTCTACTTGTAATTGTCCAAAATCTGATAGCCCCCTCATTTTAACAACTGAAAGACGCGTAAATGCGTTTTACCGCTTGTATCCGATTTTCCTAAGAAAATTGCGCCGGTCATCAGCATCGGAATCAGTTTCAATCCCGAGAGGCGAGCTGCCATCTATCACCCCGAGGATCCCTGTGCCTTGCTCACTTTGAGCGATAATCACTTGGACAGAATTCGCAGTTGCACAAAATATCTGGCAAACCTCGCTCAAGTTCTTCAACGAATTAAGAACATTGATCGGAAAGGCACCGCGAATGTATGTTACGAAAGAATGGCCCGCACCTATCTCCAGGGCATGTTTTGCGGCAAGTGCTTTCAGATCATCATTGGTCCCGTCGCAGCGTACCAGTCTGGGTCCGGAAGCCTCACAAAAAGCGACTCCAAACAGAATTCCTGGAACAGAGCTGACCAAAGACTCGTAGATATCCTCAACGGACTTTATGAAATGAGATTGACCAATGATTATGTTGGCGCCTTCAGGTACATCGACTTGAATTAGTTTCATTTCGAGCATTAGATGCACTTCCAAAGTTATGCTAGAACTGGTCTTACAATATCTTTCGATAGGCTTGGATCGTGAACTTCCCGTTTTCGCGCAAAAATACGAGATACTGAAATCTGAAGTCTCGTGGGAAATGAATGGTTCGAAAAATAATGTAACTCTTATAACGGTCAGGTAATTCCCAGCTTTGGTAATCGTGTTACGCTTTATAATCGGGGCTTGGAACCACGATTTCATGAAAAATACTTGGTTCTCGGAGACACCCAAATCACGTTCGAATAGCGGGATATTGTGCGCTCTTGCAACCATAATTCTACTTTTAGCTTTGCCCCCGGCATTGCTTCAACTCGGAGTCTCGGCCGACGCGCAGACCAATTTTCCAAGTATCATTTCTTACCGCGTGAGCGGAGCTCCGAACTATTCATTGCCAGCGAGCGAATCGTTCTGGAGTTCAATTAACTGGACAAGTGTGCCCCTCGCGGCGTCAGTCTCGCCTGGAGGAGGACACACTCCGAGTATGCTGGTAAAGTCTGCAAACACTGGTTTTGATGTCTATATGTTGTTCCAATGGAATGACACGGCTGGTCCATCTTTTCTCTCGGATACGGAAGTTTACCGAGCAGCAAATGGGTCGCTTGTGCCGCTTTCACCCGGTCTAACAGGAAATGTCACACAATTATATTACAATTCCTCGTATTATTACCCAGACAGAGCCGCGATGCTGTGGTTTGTCGCAAACCAATCTGAACAGCAAACTTCTCCGAGGATGATGCTTGGTACCAATGGCGCAATTACGGGAGGCGCTGCTGAGATTTGGCACTGGCAATCAAACCCTACGGACAACAGCCCAAATGATACTGGGTATCCGGGAGGCTATACTGACCCTTCGGGGAAGGCAATTTATCCCCCTGACAATCTGACATTTGCTGAAGACGATTATACCAATACCTCGGGCTTCTATGTGGTCGGAGGTAGTTTCAACACATCAAGTCCGAATCTCGATCCATATGCCGATCCATTCATCGTGCATGCTGCCAGTGCTTATTCATTCGTTAATAAGACTTGGACAGTGGAAATGGTCCGGAGTTTTACAACGATTGACGCAGCATCACGATATCGAGTACAACTAGCCACTGGGTCTTCCTACTATATTGCTCTCGCAGTCTGGCAGGGACGTATGGGCGAATCTTCAGATTTCAAGTCTGTTTCTCTATGGTACAATCTTACGGTCTCCGAAAAGCCCGCTTCCTCTCATGCCTCCTTGAGTACGACCTCCACTACCTCAGTTCTAGGTCAGGTCTCGACTCCTCTTGCGATCGCAGTCGCGACCGGTGTTTTGATTGCCGGATTGGTAATCGGTACCGTCCTGAGATCATCTGGGCCAAGTGCGAACAAGAAAATGAGTTGATGATGAAATTGGATGAGAAAAATCTAGTCGAAGGCGCTCCCGAAAACCAAACCCCCAATGACGAATCTCGAAGGAACTTTCTGAAAATATCTGTTGTGCTTTCTGCGATCCTTGCGGCGGGCGGAATCGCGGCAGTTACCAAATCTGTAACCAATAGAGCGCAGACCTCGGAAGGAGCCTCTTCGACACCGAACACGTTTCCAAAAGTCAAAATCGCCACTCTTAGCTCCCTTGCAGTGGACCAGGTAGTGAGTTTTAATTATCCTCTGGATAACGAGCCGAATATCCTGATAAAATTAGGGCAAAAGGCGTCGGGAGGCGTTGGTCCTGATCAGGATATAGTAGCCTTCAGTCAGCTCTGCCAGCACCTCGGCTGCGACTACGCATATCTGGCTCCGGGGACATCACCAAAGTGCGATTCGAGCTACAAGGCTCAGGGACCTGAAGGATACTGCTGCTGCCATGGTAGCATTTACGATTTCACTAATGCAGGGAAAGTTCTCGGCGGACCGGCTTCGCGCCCGGTTCCTCAAGTGATTTTGGAAGTTGACGCAAAAGACGACATTTACGCGAAAGGGATGAGTCCACCTGCGATTTTCGGTCACAGCACGGGCTCACAAGATGTCACAAACGATTTGCAGGGCGGAAATGTTGTGAGTTGAGATAGATGGAAAAACCAGTTGAGAGCGAAAGACCCGAGAAGCGCCAAAATGCCATTGCGAGGCTAGCATCTTGGTTTGATTCAAGACTCGGCTTATCCTACCCGTTTTTACGGTCAGTCCCTGCTTATTCGATAAATCCCTTCTATTGGCTTGGGGCACTTACCGTGGTTGCATTTGTAATCCAAGGAATAACTGGAGTGATCATGATGCTATACTACGTTCCAGATCCTACAACTGCTTTTTCTTCGACTCTGTACATTTTTCAAAAGGTCTCCTACGGTCGATTTCTCGAAACTATTCACCTTTACACCGCATACGCTATGATAATGCTGGCGTTCATGCACATGATGCGGGGCTACTTCGTTTCGGTGTACAAGAAACCGCGGGAGTTGATGTGGATTGTCGGAATGGGAATGGGTTTCGTAACGCTGGGGTTCGGGTTCACTGGCTACCTGCTTCCATGGACCGTAGTTTCAAAATCTGCAACAGATGTGGGAATTGGCATGATTGATGCGCTTCCTCCGCCGATTTCGAATCTGATCAGTTTTCTTGTTATTGGAGCAGGCGGGGATGCAACTGAAATTCTACGATTTTACGACCTCCACGTCGTGGTCTTGCCCGCCGTTTTGCTTGTCCTTCTGGCTTTGAAAATGTACATGCTTGAAGCGAATGGAATCTCAGAGCCGGTTACGGGAAAAGAGATAACTCCAGAAAAGAAGAAACTGATTCCAATATTTCCAGACGTGTCACTCTACCTGCTAGAGCTAGCTGCTATCTTCGGATCGGGAATGCTTTTGATTGCCGCAGCTTTCCCACTTAACTTACCACCGCAGTTCACACCACAACTTGCCGCACAATCAACTCCCCAGCCCGATTGGTATTTCCTTTGGATCTATCAGATCCTCAAGATTTCGGTATTTGAAGGTGCAGGTTTGCCTATAGCCTTGACGTTGGTTACTCTCATTTTCGTCATCCTCGTCCTTCTACCTTTCATAGACCGAGGTCCCGATAAGAGGATAGCAAAGAGACCTCTTTTTGTTACCCTTGGAATTATCTTCGTCGCAGAGGTCGCCGCTCTTGCTTATTGGGGTCTGATCACTCCAGGCCAGATCATACCAGTAGAGCAGGCAGTACTAGTCCTCGGCGGGCTCGCATTGGTGATTGCTGTAGTTTCGCTCGGCTTGTTCAGATTGATCTCGTCAAGGGCAAACAAACGTTTGCCAACAGTGCAAGGACCAAAAATCATGAGAGCGGCAGAAATATGGAATGGGGTAGCGTTCACGATTTGCGCTGCATTCGGCGCTCTGACGATTGGCGGTACTATCAACTCAGCTGTCGCGCTTTTACTGAATGGTTTCGATCAGGCTAATGTCATCAACTTTCTCTCTTCCTTAGCGTTCCTCTCCGTATGTGTGGTTGGAACCACTTACCTGATTTATCGTTCGGACCTGAGAACCGGAATGATCAAGAGAAGAGTGCGTGCTTTCGAAGTTGGATGGAAAGTTAGTATGGAGGATGACTAGAGAGACCGTGGTTCCGGCACGACGAGTCGTAATTCTGCTACTTTTGCTACAAGCGGTCACAACTTTGTTTCTTTGGACATTGGATGCCCTAAATGAAATCAGTGAGGGTGTTTTCGCTCTATTTCTCGCAGCAGACCTGGTCGCGTTTGCCATGATATCATATCTCTATCGTCACGAAAGGGAAGACGTGAACCCGAGCCGGACTTGGATTGCTGTCGGTGGGGCGCTCATAGTGGTATTGCTAATCACGAGCCTTATGCTAACTTAGTTGATTTGACTGTTTCCAACGTAGAGGTTGGTGCCCTGTACTAATACTGAGTACTCGGGCAGAGGTATAGGAGGAGGACCACCTTCGACATTTCCATTGCTTGCACTGAAAGTTCCATCGTGGCAGGGGCAGTAAATAACCGAATTTTGATACTGCACGGTGCAGGGTCTGTGCGTGCATGTAGCACTAAACGCCTTCCATTGACCTCCGATGCTCACAAGTAATGAACTGCCAAAGGTCGGATGTGAAAAATACGCATATGTTTTTCCTGATAGCTGGCTGAGCGAGGCAATCAGCGAATAACCACTAGGAACCGCTACAGAGCTAGATTGTGAGGTTCCATTGGCGACGGTGCTGCCCTGAATACTCGTGGATTGCTGAATTGTAGCTTGAACAAGTTCGGAATTTTGACTTTTCTGAACAAGGCTGCCTAACTCAAGTAAGCCGGCCGCGGCGGTACCTACCAAAGCAGCAGTGACAACAAAACTACGAATGAACTCTCTTCGGTTCATTACTTTGCAACAAGCCTCCGAGGACGCTCCGGGAGTGTGATTTCTTTCAGGATCTTCTTTGCATGACCCCAGGCTCTTTGAGAGACGAGAATTGAGGTAATTCCCAAAATTATCAAACCAAGATAAAGGGGAATGTTAGACCCGGAACTTACGGCGTGTATAACCATCATCGAAATCGCTGCAAATGAAAGCGAGCCGTGATAGAATAAGCTGTCCCGGTACCTTTCCAGGAAAGCGGTTCCGGTGAGCCACACAACCACCGCCTCGGCGGTTGCAGCATAACCGAGAATGACGGCTAGAGTAATAGGATACGAAACAAAATAAGCCACATGCAAAACCAAGAACAGGCCGCCCAGTGCAGAAAAAGTGATGTGAATTTTTCTAAGCAAGTTTAGATTTCTGGTATGCTTGAGTACCTGCTTTCGCAACAAAATGAATATTGCTGTGAAACCAATGAAAAACAGCGCGAGGAGACCAAAAATATCTCCTAATAGAAAATCCATGGCAGAACCTAGCTATTGTTTAACAAAACGCCCTAACTATCTTTCAAACAAATATTTCGACGAGTAAGAATCCACACCGCTGAAACCATGAACTTGAAAGTAAGATAAGAAATTTGTAACACCCGCACGAATTGGTGCAACCATGGCGTTCGATCCATCTGTATTCGCAGAGGGTGTTGTATTTAATTGAGGTCCGGAAATCGGGGTCGCTCCTGAGGATCTCACGCTAAAGGGATTCACTAGAAGTATCACGACCGCAAAAGCAAGAATTGTACAGAGTAGTACGATTGAGAGCGGAGTAAGCCTGTTTTTCATACCCTCTTCCAGAGACTCCCGCGACGAGGTCACAACCCACCTTGTTAGTATATTACGCGTTTCCGAAATTCATCCGAAATCGTTTCAGATCTAAACGCCGAAATCCGGCTTGCTCTCTTTTATACAACCATTTGAGTATCCTTTGATTTTCTCGATTTTGATTTTTGTACTACAACAACATTTAGTCCTGGTGAGATCCCTAGGAACCTCGTGATTTATTATACGAAATCCCAGAGCAGTTTGCTCAGAAAACAGTTATCTTACCTTGTTTTGATTGAATAAATCTGTCAGGGCGAGATCACGTCAACTCAAGTCAACACGAAAGACCAGGTGCTTCTTTATATTAGAAATCACCCCGGCACACATCTCAGGCAGATCAAGAGGGATCTCGATATTTCCATGGGAGTTACGCAATATCATTTGAGTTCCCTTGAAAGATCCCAGCAGATAATAGCTCGCAGAGGAGGGCTTTACAAGAGGTTCTATCTTGCGCTTGCTTTTGGCGAGCACCAACAAGAGATCCTAGATGTACTTTCTCAGGAAACCGAACGTGATTTGATGCTTTTCCTAATTCAAAAGCCGTGGGCGACTCAAAAAGATCTATCGGAGTACGCCAGAATATCTCCGGGGACAATTAATTGGCATATGAAAAGATTGATTGCAGCAAAGTTGGTTTCAACGAAGCGCGCGGGCCAGTTTGTTATGTATTCGATTACCGTGGATTCAGATGAAATCATTACTTTGCTGCGTAGTTATCATCCGAGCACCTGGGAAAAGTGGGCTGATAGGATTGCAAACGTTGTCAATGAGCTGTCAAATATCGAACCAGAAGGGGAGGAGAAATCATGATCGACTCGGGATCAATTTCAGGAATTGCTTTGAATCTGTTCTCAAACTTGGACATTGAAGGGGGCGCTGAACTTGCCCTAGATCTTGTGTCCGGAGTCTTTGCCTTCGTTTTGTTTGCAATAACGCTTTTCGCCTGGAGATTTCGGGGAAAACAACCCAGTCTCCTAATAGTTGCATTAGGTTTTCTTGCGTTCTTCTCGAAACAGCTCATTCAGATTCTACCATTAAATGATTGGCACAGCGACCTGTTCAAATCAGGAATGGATTTTCTAACATTAGGCTTGTTTTTCATTGCTCTGGTTGTTAGACCGCAGCGCCGTGACAGAATTCCTGCGAGAGAGCCATCGACCGCCTAGCTCTTTTAGGATCTTCATATTTCTCTCATTGAGATGGCCTAAACACACGGTCCCGATCCAACTACTTTTTCGGGAAATATGTTGCCGTTGGAATCGATGCGCAACTGAATCGAAGGTAACTTTGTCTGCGCCGGCCCTCTCAGCACATTTCCGTTCAAATCGAACACGGAACCGTGACAGGGACAAAATAGGTCTCCATTCCCCGACTCGTACTGGCACACACAGCAAACGTGAGTACAAAGAAGGCTTATCGCGCTCACAGAACCGTCGCTCTTCTTCATTAGCATGTTTGTATACCCTTGCGATGGATAATCAAAGTATTCAGGCACTCCGATCTGCAGCGAGTTAACGTTTGCAACAGCCCCTGATGGACCGGTGGATGTCGCACCTGAGGTTTGCGTATTACTTGGAGAATTACCTGAATCTTGTGAAGGACTTAGAGCGGTCCAGACTCCAAGCGCTGCTGCGACAACGAGAAGCGCGCCAATTGTACCGCCTATTTGTAGAAAGTCTCTCCTAGAATTCTTCATACCCATCTCAAAGTAACTATTCGCCTTTCTCTGCGAGATCAGACCCGAGACCGCTCTCGCCGAGTTTGCAAAGACAACGATAACGAGCTGTGTTGCAAGGAGCGCATCAAAAGGCCACAATCCGAAAAGATAAATTGCAAAGGCAGAGGCAGAAAGATGATACTGTGGGGCAGTTGCGATATCGGCAATTTGGAGGATAAACGTCAAAATAGCCCAACCGATGGTAGGCAAGATCACTCGCCTCTCAGAAAGTATGTTTGCGATCCCTAAGATTACATCAATAACGCATATTGCAACTAGTCCGTACGCGTGAGAGACGGCAAGTAACCAGAGAGATTTGTCAGTAGCAAGGAGATAGGCCCCAAGCGCTGCCGAGCCGAATAAGGCAATTCCGATCACAAGCTGTAATCGTGATAATCGTCGATTTACTTCCGCCTTCGATACTTTTGTTTTAGCCGTTGCTCCTTTCTGCGAAGAGGAATCCGAATCTCTTTTGCTCAAGCTTTTCACTTTGAATCAGACCATATACCATATTGGACAACTGATGGCCAAATGCAGTTCAAGGACCTTAACTGCCAGAGTACATGAGCGGATGTGGTTTTCATCGTCATATATCGCTTATAGTACACACTTGAAAGAGAAAAGGGATCGCTCTTCCATCGAATCAAACTCAGGAGGCAAATTGACTCATCGGAGGGGAACGAAAGGACGGTTCAGCATGCCGGAGGAAACCAATAAACTCGAATTCAAAAAGCATGGTGAACCCTAAAATATGACGTATGGCATATTTGTCTCAAACGCATGGCCAGTCTTCTCACGATAGTTCTGTTTTCGACGGTGATGGGGCTGTCGATATTTCTTGCAATGCCCGTCGTTCTTCGGAGAGAAACCGGTGTCCTGAAGACTAAGTTTCTGAATGCGATCGCGATTGGTATCTTGATCTTTCTGATTGGGGACATCTTCTCGAATGTATCGCCCGACCTCTATAACGGCAGCTATTTTGGTTACGGATCCTCGCTGCCGGCAGACGTGACATTTGCTATTGCATTCGGGTCGGGATTTCTAATCTTGTTTTTCTTGGGAAACCGAACTAGTTCAGGGCTAACCGCATCTCATTTGGCTCTGATCATAGCGTTTGGAATGGGGTTCCAAAACTTGACTGAAGGCCTCGTTTTCGGTTCGCTGGGGGTTACAGCTGGTTTGTCGGGTGCCGCTCTAGTGGTTTTGGTTGGTTTCATACTCCAAAATGTCACAGAGGGTTTTCCGATTGCATCTCCGTTCTTAGGGCGTACTGAAGGGAAATTCAGACAACTCGTGATTCTATTCTTGATTGGTGGATTGCCCACAATATTCGGAGGAGCTATAGGTTATTTCTACAATGGATCAATTCTCGATGTAGCTTTCGATGGTGCAGCAATCGGAGCAATACTTTACGCCCTACTCCCAATGCTCCGAATGCTCTTCCGGGAGACTGACAGAATATACTTGAGGGTAGGATATCTTGGCATTTTTCTTGGGTTCCTGATTGGTTTTCTAGTCAACTTGATCTAGATTAGGAATGTACTCTTTTGATGAACCGATGAGTGCCGACGAGGGGCGACTGGTTCTTGAGTTGGATGATTGTCTTCTCTACATAAATACTAAATGAAAGTCCATTATTCAGATGTTGGAGGAATTTGGATGACGCGCGTCAGTCGGAGGTTAACATCGGCGAGGTCAGGAGTTGTTTACGAAATGAACATGCCGGAAGATTTGAAAGCACTTCTCGGATTCAATGCTTGAAGGGAGTTATAGGAATATGTCTGAACTTGAAATTGCAATCAACGATCCAGTTTCGAAATTTATCCAGAAACCAATTTTGCTTCCCGCAAATGATTCCGTGGAGGACGCTGCAAAGCTCATGCTGGACCGAAAGATTGGCGAGGTCATTGTGACCCTGAACAATGAGGCTGTGGGCATTGTTACTGAATGGGATATTATATCTCGGGTCGTCGCCCAGGGAAAAGATCCCGGGAAAACAACACTCCAGGAGGTAATGTCTGCACCTGTTCTTTCTGTTACACCAAGTTTGAAGGCTGGGGAAGCAATCAAACTGATGTCCCGCAACAAACACAGAAGACTGTTGGTAAAGGAAGGAAGCAAATTGCTTGGGGTGATAACTTTGAGCCAGGTTGTCGGGAGCTCGCGAGAAAACACAATCACTCTTCCGCTCTTGGAGCCAGCTTCAGGATCGCGCTGTCCTTACTGCGGATCGATTTTGAGAGACCGAGATGAATTATCGTCCCACATCGATAGAGTTCACGTTCGCGAAGAGATTCTGAGAGGTGCTCACGGACCTAATCCTTGATCTGGCTAGTGCAACAGCGACCTAGTTCAAAGGATCATTTTACGGTTGTTCTAACACAATCTTATTACTTCGAGAACGGTTACGCTCTTAGTGAGTACATCCAAATGTCTAACGAAACAACGCAGCTATTGCCGCTGAAAAAAGTTCTGGTTGCAACCGACGGTTCAAAGAACGCAGACAGAGCGGTTGAAGCATCAGTTCAGATAGCAAAAGAGTTCAATGCTGAACTTATCGTGTTGAGCGTTGTCATGGATTTGATACCTCCCGTCTATTCACCCATTGGCGTCGACGTACCCGTTATCGATTATAGTGCTTATCTGACAAGAGCCGAAGACGATGCGAAAAAGATTGCCGCGGACGCCGCAATAAAGGGGGAAAAGGAATCTGTTAAGGCTAGGTCAGTTGTCATGAGAAGCGTAACGTCGATTGCGGAGGCAATTCTTGCCGAAGCTTCGAAAGAGAATGTGAATGTGATAGTGGTCGGAACAAGAGGCCTCGGCGGATTTAAGAAGTTGTTACTAGGTAGCGTTTCGAGTGCTGTCATAGATCATTCTCTATGCTCTGTTCTGGTGGTTAGGTAGCGCCAAAAAATTCCAAACTTTGACCTGTTCAGATTCAGGCAAATTTGGTATTTGGAGCTACTATTGAATTGCTAAATCTATTCTGTTAGATCGGATTTCCTGATAGTCTTATCTCGCCCTTTCTCGTGGTCAGGTTTTCTGTCGTGTTTCCCCGCGATTCTCTTTACCCAAGAATCGATTTCAGCAAATATCTTTGATAGATCATATCCAGAGGCCTTATAGCTCTCATGCCACTCCAAAGCATCGATAAACACTTGGACTTGATGTAGCATCGTATTCGAATTTACTTGTTTATTTTTGATGATTGCTCGCGCCTCTGTAACGGTGGGATCCATTGTCTGGAGCAATTTTACCGTGCCGGTAAATTTGGCTGATACTAGCTCGGCCTCCATTGGATTCTCAGGCAGACCGACAATTGAGGCTGGGATATTGGAATCTTTTTCTTGAATAGGAAGCAGCTTGAGAAAGTCCCTGAAAGTTACTATTCCGCTCACAATTCCATTCTCGATAAGAACAGAATAGTTAGTCGATTTGTCAAGCATGTTTGCAATAACTTTCGCAGGGGAATCCTTCGTATCATTTACCGTAGTTTCAACGGGTGCAAGACTCGAAGCCGGATTTCCGTATCGGCCGCCATTGTCAGTGCCGCCCTTGGAATCTCTATCTGGCGAATCTGTCAGATAACTGAAGACAACGGCATCAGAAGTTATGACGCTGTCCAATTTCGCGTTCTTCAGTATGGGAATCTGATCTATTCTCCTTCTCATCATGAGACTTCTTGCCTTTCCGATCTCGTCTTCATATTGGAGACATATTGGATCCGGGGTCATGATCTTCTCGACTGAGCCGATGGTCATGTTCATTTCTTTCATTCTTCTGGTAATGGCTGGTGAGGTTATTTTCCCGACCAACTTACCTTTCTCGAAAACAGGGAGCGCTCTGATCTTATTCTCAAACATCAATCGAGCTGCGTAAAGCACTGAATCGCCGGAATTCAGCCTGGGGACTGCAAGCATTACTTTGGAGACCTTCGTCGCGACAATGTCTTCAGCATCCAGAAGTTCCCGGAACGTGACAATACTCGTTCGATCATTGTCTTCAACGAATGCTTCGAAGGCCTTGGACTTTTTCAATGCGCCGATCAACTTGGACACCGACTCATAGGATGAGACTGTGGTGGCAGGTTCTACGAAATCAGAAACGGACAGAGATTCAAAGTGGACGGACAAAAAAATCAAAAGCAGATTGCCATGGCCTGCTATTTAAGAAGCAAGGAAAAATTGGGCAGTGTAAAGAGGTGTATCCCCTTCCGGATAGAGATATTTGGGAAGAGACTTTCTCCCGATTATTGATTTCATGAGAATACCGGCATGCTAGTCTGGTTAGAGCACAATTGGTTTCGATTTTACGCGGGAGGAACCCCGAGACGAATTTACCGACCTGTATTCTTTTTCTTGAAGTTGGGGCTGCCGAAAACTTTGATGAATCTAGCAATAACCAAAAAACACAAACAACCCTAAGTGATCTAGACCGTGATAGCCTACTTTCTAGGGAGTTCGCGTTCCTAGTTCTCAACTTTGAGAATCGGGCTATTGCTTAATACTTTGTTCAAAATGGTAAGGGTGCAAAGTTTTCTCAATGTCGGGAAAAACAAATGAGGATAACAGGTCAGCAAGTCCGGGACGCTCTAATTAGGGCGCTTGCCGACGACTATTCGAGAAAGATTCTCTTGAGCACATTAGACAAAGCAAGATCCGTCGAGGAGCTGAGCCATTCGCTATTGATTCCAATAAGTACGGCTTATCGACGGGTAAACGAGATGAAGGATGTCGGACTGCTCACCGTAGAAAAGACGATCATTACCGACGAGGGTAAGAAATTCGAACTATACAGAAGTTCTTTCAAGGGAATAAACTTGCAGCTTGAAAAGGGCGATCTAGTCGTGGACGTCGAGCTGAATGAAGATGTTGCTACCAGGCTATCTCGGCTATGGGCATCTCTTAGGTCGTGAGAATTATGGAATTTACTCTTGATATTCTCAGAGTGTTTCAAATTGCAATATTAATTCTGGGCGCGGTTGTTGTATACTACTCCCAGAAAGGGTACAGAAAAACTAGGAGCAAATCCTTGCTCTTCCTCGCGCTGGGTTTCACCTTTGTCACCATAGGAGCCGCCCTAGCAGGTTTGTTTTTCGAATTTTTCAATTTCGACTTGACCGTAGTAGAGACCATAGAAGCTGCCGCTGAAGTAATAGGATTCTCTTTGATAGTCTACTCGATTGTTGGATCGAAGGACTGAATCAAAAAGACCCAATCCTTTTTGTAATAGCCTTAAAACCGACCCCCCTAGCGCAACCCCACGCGCGTGCGTGAAATCGTAATCCGATGAGTTCCACTAAGAGCCCTCAGTTGAACTATTTGTATTATACAAGCTAGCTTGTATTGTACATATTTCTTGCATTGCTTTATTATTCCATTTTCGGTGCGATCGCGCAGTGGCGCACTTTTCTGTAAAGCAGAGCTTGAAACGAGCTCTGTTTGCAGTTGGAAGGCGATTGCAAGTTTCAAGCCCTGCGAATCTTGCCCGGTACACTAGATGAAAAAATTACTTTTCCATTCTATATTAGCGAGGTACAGAAAGATCGGTCCAGCCTTCTAGACCTCTATTCGTGAGTCAGGGCTTTACTAAAGGCAGTTTTGTTTTTATCAACAGGAATACAGTATTCAATC
The DNA here is from genome assembly GCA_013288145.1 of Nitrososphaerota archaeon. The sequence goes on from JABDCJ010000001.1 coordinate 45,979, forward strand.
AGAAAATGAAGAGAAGCGATTCCGACTCTGGGAAATCTTTCAAAGAGAACCTCTTTGTCTACGTCGACGGCCGGCTGATGCCTAAATCCATGGCAACGGTGTCCGTTTTCGATCACGGTCTCCTTTACGGCGACGGTGTGTTCGAGGGGATTCGAGCCTACAACGGGGTCGTCTTCAAGCTGAAAGAGCATATCGAACGATTATATGAGTCCGCAAATTACATCCGGCTAGTAATTCCAATTGAAAAAAATGCAATGATGAATGCGGTTTTAGAGACGCTACGGAAAAATAACCTCAAAGATGCCTACATCAGGCTGCTTGTTACGCGAGGCGTTGGAGACCTGGGTCTGAATCCGACGATCTGCAAACAGCCTTCAATTGTTGTCATAACAGAACCAACTTCGCCGTCCAAGGATCCGAGAACCGATGCTATCGGGAAGGCTACGGTGATTTCCTCTATTCGTCGCGATCCGGTTGACGCGACATCGCACGAGGTAAAGTCTCTGAACTACATGAACAGCATACTTGCCCGGTGGGAAGCGATAGAGGCCGGTGTCGACGAGGCAATAATGCTCGATACTCGGGGATTTGTCTCCGAAGCGACGGCAGAAAACGTGTTCATCGTTCGTAAAGGACTGATCGCCACTCCATCTACAAGTTCTGCAATTCTACACGGCGTAACGAGGCAGAAAGTAATTGAAATAGCAGCCGATTTAGGCTACGAAGTCAGCGAGAGGGAGATCACTCCTTTCGAATTGATCAACGCTGACGAGGTCTTTCTAACGGGAACTCTAGCCGAGATAGTCCCTGTAATTCGGGTAAACGGAAGAGTGATCGGCTCGGGAAAGGTCGGGCAAGTTACTGCGAGAATCTACGGCGAATTTGTAAAAGTAAGAAGCAACCAGAGCGAAGGTACGATAATTTTCTCCAGAGTTCAGAGCGCCGAGATAAAAACCAGAAAGAACTGATCCGATTCCATCGAATCGTCGCTGACACGCGATTCTCACGAAAGCTCGGTGTTAACGCCAAGATTCCATGCACAATACGTATATACCGATCACCTTCAAGATCTTGAGATATCCGTTTTCTACCGTAGGGTATCTTACCGAAGAGAGCGTATTTTATCGTGGTTAAGAAAAATAAGAAAGATGAAATTTTAGAGGGCGAAGTAAAAGTAACAGACCACGTGCTTGTTCCAAAGCACGAGATTCTCTCAGAAGAAGAAAAGAAAGAGATTCTAACTAGTTTTAACGCGACGGAAGAGCAATTTCCATTTCTTTTCTTGAACGATCCGGTTGTTAGGGAAATCGGAGCGAAACCTGGCGATATGGTACGGATCAGCCGGATAAGTGATACCGCGGGAGAAACTACGTACTACAGATTTGTTGTAGAATCGGTGTAATAGTAAAAAAATGCAAAAAGAAATTACAAGTTATGACGCCTGGCCAGTGCTCCAGGATATTTTGAATCGTGAAGGCGTAGCAAGGCAGCATCTGAACTCGTACAATGAGTTCATCCAGCGTGGGCTGCAGAGCATCGTGGATGAAATTGGCTCGATAGACATCGAGACTGTAGGTACGCCCTACAAGGTAAAGTTTGGCAAGGTAAAGCTGAAACTGCCGCGCGTTGTGGAGATTGATGGCTCGGTCAGCAATATTCTTCCTCTCGAAGCAAGGTTGAGGAACCTTTCGTATGCTTCGCCGATTTTCATCGACATGACCGTTGAGGAAGATGGCATCGTAAGAGAATCTCAGGAGCAGCACATCGGCGACCTGCCGGTCATGGTAAAGTCAGACAGGTGCATGCTTGCAACGATGAACCCTCAGCAGCTCGTGGAGGTTGGCGAAGATCCGAAAGATCCCGGAGGTTACTTCATCATCAACGGTTCAGAAAGAGTAATCGTTGGATTAGAAGATCTATCTCCGAACAAGATCCTCGTTGATGTCGATAAAGTCGGAGGACTTACAAATTACAAGGCAAAAGTTTACTCTTCGATTGTGGGTTACAGGGCAAAGCTTGAGCTGACTCTAAAACAGGATGAATCTATCAGCGTAAAACTTCCAAGTTCGCCGGTCGATCTCCCCCTAATCATTGTTATGCGGGCGCTCGGACTGGAGACCGACAAAGAAATTGCAGACGCCATTTCCCTAAAGCCGGAAATTCAGGACCGCCTCGAAGTCTCGTTTGAAAAAGCATCCGAAGCAAAGACTCCGAAAGACGCTTTGATGTACATCGGCAACCGCGTCGCACACGGCATGCTTGATGAGTTCAGGCTGAGGCGTGCAGAGTCTGTTCTCGATTGGGGTCTTTTGCCGCACTTGGGCAAGACAAGGGACGACAGGTACGACAAGGCAATCTTTCTCGGGGAAGCAGTTTGCAAGCTCGCCGAGCTCAGAATTGGGTTACTAGATTCAGATGACAAAGACCACTACGGTAACAAGGTAATCAAATTTGCAGGGCAGATGATTGCGGATCTATTCAGGACCGCATTCAGAAACCTCGCGCGAGACATGAAGTACCAGTTAGAGCGTACCGGGCAAAGGCGCGGGTTGAACGTCGTCGGAGCCGCTATCAGACCGGGAATTATTACAGACAAACTGAACAATGCAATTGCGACCGGGAATTGGGGCAGAGGCAAGGTCGGTGTAACCCAGCTTCTCGATCGCACTAACTATCTCTCAACTCTATCTCACCTTCGAAGAATTCAGTCGCCCCTTTCAAGGAGCCAGCCAAACTTTGAAGCGAGAGACCTCCACGCTACTCACTTTGGCAGAATTTGCCCCAGCGAGACACCAGAAGGATCTAACTGCGGTCTGGTCAAAAACTTGGCACTTTCTGCGCTGATATCTGTCAGTGTTCCTTCGGCCCAGGTAGTTGCAAAGCTATACGATCTAGGCGTCAAGCCGTTCAAGGAAGCAGACGAAAAGATCAAGATGGATGGTTGCAGGGTTTTCGTCGAGGGCAGATTCGTCGGTTTCGTTAGAGACGGCGAGCTGCTCGCAAGGTCATTCAGAAAGCTCAGGCGCGAAGGTCAGATACACCCGCACGCTGGAATAGCATACTTCCCGGCGATCAAGAACGGTGGAATAAACAGAATTTTCATATCCACAAACTCGGGCAGGGTTCTTCGCCCGCTGATTATCTGCGAAGGCGGCCGCCCACTTTTAGCTCCTGAAATGATCAAGAGGATCGAAGCGGGTCAGCTCAACTGGCGAGATCTCGTTCAGATGGGCGTCATTGAACTGATTGACGCAAACGAGGAAGAGAACTCTCTGATTGCGATCGACTTTCCGCACCTCGCTGAGAGAAATACCCATCTTGAAATGTACCCCTCTTCGATTCTGGGAATTGCAGCCTCAATCATCCCATATCCAGAGCACAACCAGTCTCCGAGAAATACATACGAATCTGCGATGGCGAAGCAATCACTAGGCTTCCCGACTCCAACCTATCCATTCAGTACTTACGTCAGGGAGCACCTGCTAGTACATCCTCAACCACCTCTTGTCAAGACAAAGTCTACTTCACTTCTGAGCTTAGACGAGAGGCCGACCGGGCAGAATGCAGTTGTGGCAGTTCTATCGTTTGAGGGCTACAACATCGAAGACGCAATCATTTTCAACAAATCAGCCATTGACCGAGGATTTGCAAGATCGATCTTTTACAGGCTGTACGAGGCAGAAGCAAAGCAATACCTCGGCGGAATGAAAGACACGTTTGAGGTGCCGAGGGCAGATGCAAACATCCGCGGATACCGTGGAGAGAAATATTACCGACTTATCGAGTCAGACGGTGTAGTTATGCACGAAGCACAGGTGACCGGTGGCGATGTGATCATCGGACGGACGAGCCCGCCAAGGTTTATGGAAGAGTACAAAGAGTTCGAGGTCAAAGGTCCTTACAGAAGGGACACCTCCATCGGAGTTAGGGCGAGCGAGAACGGTGTTGTCGATGCAGTCTTCCTCACTGAAAATGAAGAAGGCGGGAAGATGTACAAGGTTCGCGTCAGAGACATGCGCATTCCGGAGATTGGCGACAAATTCGCGTCTAGACACGGACAGAAAGGGGTCATCGGCCTCGTCGTAAACCAGGAAGACATGCCTTACACCGAAGACGGAGTCGTTCCTGATGTTATCATCAACCCCCATGCATTTCCGTCGCGTATGACCGCGGGTCAGTTCATCGAGTCACTTGCTGGAAAGGCAGCCGCTTTGAGAGGAAGACCGGTAGACGGAACTGCATTCACCGGCGAAACTGCCGCTTCACTTGAAGAAACCTTGAGGAACAACGGCTTTGCAGGGACAGGTAGAGAAGTAATGTACGATGGCAGGACCGGCAAGAAATTTGCGGCGGACGTGTACCTCGGTGTCGTGTTCTACCAGAAGCTTCACCACATGGTCGCTGACAAGATTCACGCGCGAGCTCGCGGACAGGTCCAGATGCTGACAAAGCAACCAACCGAGGGAAGGGCAAGGGGAGGAGGTCTCAGGTTCGGAGAAATGGAACGAGACTGTCTGATTGCCTACGGAGCATCCATGGTTCTGAAAGATCGTCTTCTTGACGAGGCGGACAGGACCGAAGTTCACGTTTGCGAAAAATGTGGATTAATCGCGTACTTTGATGCAAAGCAACGGAAGTACGTTTGCAGGGTCGACGGAGACACGGCGCGAATCTCGACAGTGGTTATCGCGTACGCATTCAAACTATTGCTGCAAGAGATGATGAGTCTCAACATTGCACCCCGATTGCAGCTCAAGGACAAAGTCTGAGATAGAAAAAAAGAGATAAGAAAAATGTCATTAGAAGAATCGATAAAGGCAGTCGGCGGGATCAGATTTGCGTTCCTGTCCCCGAGTGAAATAAGAAAGTACAGTGTTGCTGAAATCACAGCGCCGGAAACTTACGACGAAGACGGCATGCCGGTGCAGGGAGGATTGATGGATAACCGTCTCGGAACTCTTGAGCCGGGGCAAAAATGCGCAACTTGTGGTAACACCGCTCCCAAATGTCCTGGACACTTCGGACACGTCGAGCTTGCAGAACCAGTGATCCACATCGCGTTCGTTGATGAAGTACACAAGCTCCTCATTTCCACCTGCAGAGCATGCGGAAGACTTCGCTTGTCGGAAGAAGACATCGCCGAGTACCGCAAGAGATTGGACGAAAGATCTTCTTCGTCTCCAATGCTCATCGAGATTATCTCAAGAGAAATCCTAGCCAAGGTGAAAAAAGCAAAGGAATGTTTCCACTGCGGACGCGGACAATACGAAATCGAATTCACAAAACCAACAGTATTCCACGAGATCACTGAAACCGGAGGAGCAACCAGACTTCTGCCAGTTGCTATTAGAGAAAGACTGGAGAGGATCACTAGTGACGACCTAAAACTCCTGGGCTATGATCCTACAAGCGCTCGGCCTGAATGGCTCATTCTACAGGTACTTCCGGTTCCGCCGGTAGCTGTCAGACCGTCAATTACACTCGAATCTGGAATCAGATCGGAAGATGACCTTACACACAAGATCGTAGACATTCTCAGGGTAAATCAGAGGGTGCGAGAAAGCAAAGAATCGGGAACTCCGCCGCTAATTGTCCAAGACCTTGTTGACCTATTACAGTACCACGTGACGACATACTTTGACAACGAAGTTTCGGGCATTCCACAGGCTCATCACAGAAGCGGACGTCCTTTGAAGACGATCAGCCAGAGGCTAAAAGGAAAAGAAGGAAGGTTCAGAGGCAGTCTATCCGGGAAAAGAGTTGACTTTTCCAGCCGAACTGTAATCTCGCCGGATCCTTCACTGGATATTTCTGAGGTGGGGATACCATTCGAAGTTGCCCGCAAACTGACCATTCCTGAGAAAACGTCTCCATGGAACGCCGAATTTCTGAAGAAGCTGATTTTGAACGGACCGTTCAGACATCCAGGGGCCAATTACATTATCCGGCCGGACGGAATAAAGATCAGGCTGGATTACGTCACAGATCTCCAGATGCACGCAGATTCTCTTGCTCCCGGCTTTATCGTGGAGAGACATTTGATCGACGGGGACATTGTCATATTCAACAGGCAGCCATCACTTCACAGGATGTCAGTTATGGCACACTACGTGAAAGTACTGCCGTATAGGACATTCCGACTTCACCCAGCAGTATGTCCTCCGTACAACTCCGACTTTGACGGCGACGAAATGAATCTCCACGTACCTCAAAGTGAGGAAGCGCGGTCGGAAGCTCTCACTTTAATGAGAGTCCAAGATCAGATTCTATCTCCAAGGTATGGCGGTCCGATCATTGGAGGCATTAGGGACTTTCTCACGGTCGCGTATCTTTTGACGAAAGAAGGGACATATCTCGGGAAAGAAGAGTTCACAAATCTTGCTGTCGCGGGAGGGTATCCTCCGAAGTCAGACCTTCCAAAGCCGGAAAAGACAGATCCTGTGCCACTATACTCAGGAAAGCAGCTCTTCTCGCTGTTTTTGCCGAAGGACTTTAACTACGTCCTCGTTTCGAAATGGGAAAAGAGCTCTAGGGGAGCTGGGAAAGACGTTGTAATCAAAAACGGTGTCCTTCTTAGCGGGGTTATTGACCGAGCCGCGATTGGTGCTGAGGAATCCGATTCAATCCTCCATAGAATTGCAAAAGACTACGGAACTGACGAAGCGCGAAACTTTCTCAATTCTATTTTGAGAGTGCTCAAAGCATTCATTACTCGCTCCGGCTTCAGCTACGGATTCGATGAACTCGAACTACCGGAAGAAGCACGAAACAAGATCTCGGAAACTCTAGACGACTCGTACGCAAGAGTGGCTGAGCTAAATACTCAGTACGAAAACGGGACCTTACCTGAAACTAGAGGACTCTCACCCGAGAATGCTCTGGAATTCTATGTTGCAAACGAGCTATCGAGGGCCAGAGAAAAAGCGGGCAGGATTGCAGACAAGTCTTTCTCGCCGACGAACGCTGGGATCATCATGGCTCGAACTGGGGCAAGAGGATCAACCCTCAATCTGGGTCAAATGACAGCAGCTCTAGGACAGCAGTCAGTTAGAGGCAAGAGAATCGAAAAGGGATACTTGAGCCGGGCACTGCCTCACTTTCCGAATCACGACCCGAGTCCAAACGCAAGGGGATTTGTCAGATCAAATTATCGCGACGGGTTGAACCCAATAGAGTTCTTCTTCCACGCTATGGGAGGACGTGAAGGGCTTGTCGACACGGCGGTCAGAACGCAGCAGAGCGGTTACATGCAGAGACGACTGGTAAACGCACTCGAACATCTAAAGGTCGAGTACGACCTAACTGTCAGAGATCCGAATGGCAACATCATCCAGTTCAAGTACGGCGAAGACGGAATCGACCCAGCTAAAAGTGACCACGGTCGGGCTGTTAACCTTGAACGACTGGTCGATACTGTTGCCCTAAGCTCGGATGCCAACAAGGCAGCTGCAGAAAGTACGATCGAGAGGACTGTAGAGAAATACTCGGCCCATTTGAATCCAAGGTTACGAACGGACCTTCTTGAGGCTCTGCGAGGATCGAAACTCGATCCAAAGTCCGTGGAGAAAGTTTGCGAAAGAGTCGCAGAACTCGTGAAGAAAGGGACAGTCGAGCCTGGAGAAGCTTCGGGAATTGTCGCGGCACAATCAATTGGTGAACCTGGAACTCAGATGACACTCAGGACATTCCACTTTGCGGGTGTCAAGGAAAGGGACGTTACACTCGGTCTACCCCGTCTGATAGAACTAGTCGACGCAAGAAAACAGCCGGCAACTCCATCCATGGACGTATTTCTGGACGAGGAAACCAAAAAGTCAAATGAAAAAGCGATCAAGGTCGCAAACCAGATCAGATTCACAAAGGTTGGAAATGTCATATCGAAATCCGAAGTCGATCCTTCGGGCGAGATCTATCTTTTCGTGAGCCCCGAAAAAATGGAAGAACGACAGGTCGAGCTCTCGGACATCACAGCTGCAATTGAATCTCCAAAACGCGAAGTTTCCGTGGATGAAGCAAGCAAGGTGATCACAATCAAGATCGACGTCGACTTTGCATCGCTCCACATTCACAAAAATAAAATCCTCAACCAAAAGGTAAAGGGAATTCCGGGAATCGATCGTGTCACTGTAGTAAAGGAAGGCGAGGAGTGGAAGATTCAAACCTCGGGTTCGAACCTCCAGAAGGTCAGAGCAATCGAGGGAGTCGACAAGTCAAGGACTACGACAAACAACATCTTCGAAATTTACCAGGCTCTTGGAATCGAAGCTGCCAGAGCTGCTTTGGTCAGAGAGATCATTAGCACGCTGGAAGAACAGGGATTGGAAGTCGATATCAGGCACATCTACCTGGTCGCAGACCTTATGACTAGCAAGGGCTTTCTGCAGCAGATCGGACGGCACGGTGTTGCAGGGACAAAGACGAGCGTTCTCGCTAGAGCGGCTTTCGAAATCACTGTCCCGACTCTCGCCGAGGCAGCAGTAAGGGGCGAAACAGAAGATCTCCGGGGAGTCACGGAAAATGTCATAGTGGGTCTTCCGATCCCGGTGGGAACTGGAATGATAGACGTCTTCATGCGAGGAGTGTAGGTGGCGAAGTAAATGCCTGAGCATCTAGATCTCGAAAAGCAGCTAAAGCTCGTTTCAAAGACGGGCACTTACGTGGTTGGTAGAAGAGAAGTCTCAAACTCACTGAAAGGAAGCAAGCTTCTTGTGTGGTCGGCGTCAGCGAACCTCCCGCAGAATATCTTGGACGAAGCGAGAAACCTTTCCGTGCCTGCGATCAAGTTTGCAGGCAACCCGGTTGAACTCGGAAGAGCCTGCGGGATACCCTTCAGAGTCTCTGTAATTGCTCTAAAGTCCACTGGGGACGCGGACCTTACTCCGTTCACAAAATCCTCCGATTACCACTCTGGCGTTATTGTTGCTGAGCCGAAACAGGAACCAAGAATGGAAGCAAAATCAAAGGACGAGACGGAAGCCAAGCCCAAACGGGAAACAAAAAAGAAAGATAGCGAAGAAAAGCCAAAGAAGGCTTCAAAGAAGTCCGCGGCTGGCGACGAAGAAAAGAAGTCACGCAAGAAAGCTGATCCTGAAAAAACTGTCTCAAAGAAGGATGCGGACGAAGAGCCAAAGCAGAAAAAGGTAGCCAAAAAGAAGAAAAAATCCGATGTTGAGGAAGAGGAATAGTACTATTCCTCTGACCGTCTTCAGCTCGCAAGTTCAAGTTCAATGGGATTTCTTCCTGTTAAGAAGACGTGCGCAAACAAGGTTCCATTGTTTCTAAGTTGAACGATAACAGGATCAAACTAACTTCCGAGGAGCTAGGGTTGATGTCCCTCTTCCAGAATATTTCTGGGGCGACAGCGCGGGATTGCGTGATCGACTCCAAAGTAGAGAGGGTTATCTTTGTTGTTAACCGTGGCGAAATGGGTCTTGCGATCGGCAGGTCTGGAGAGACGATCAAGAAAGTTCAGAAGGCCATCGGAAAGCAAATAGAACTCGTGGAGTGGTCTGACGATGCAAAGCAGTTCGTCTTGAACTCGCTCAATCCACAGCTCGTGACCGAGGTTCGGGTCTCCGAAAAGCCGGATGGATCTAAAACCGTAACGGTTGTGGTGGATGAGAAAAAGAAGGGCGCAGTTCTGGGAAAGGGCGGCCGAAATGCCGAGAAAGCAAGGCTTCTTGCACGTAGGTATTTCTCAATTGAGACGATACACATAGTGGCGTCGCAGTAGACTCGCAAATACGTTTTTATAAGATTCAGAGAGTTTAGTTGCTACTTTGAGCAAGTCCAAGTCTCCAAATGGAGAGTTTGCTGCGAGAAAGCAGGCTCAGAAAAGACAGCGACTTCGCTGGTCGGACAAATACTACAAACGACGAATGCTGATGCTTGACAAAAAGGCTGATCCGCTGGAGGGCGCGCCGCAGGCAAGGGGTATTGTATTGGAGAAGATCGGCATAGAGTCTAAGCAGCCAAACTCTGCTATACGAAAATGCGTTAGGGTTCAGCTTGTAAAGAATGGAAAGCAAATTACTGCTTTTCTCCCGGGTGATGGCGCGCTAAATTTCATAGATGAACACGACGAAGTAGGAATCCAGGGAATCGGTGGTTCAACCGGCGGTGCGATGGGAGATATTCCGGGTGTCAGGTTTGAAGTTTACAAAGTTAATGACGTTTCTCTGAATGAATTAGTCTACGGACGAAAGGAAAAACCGCGGAGGTAAATAGCGATTGCCAGAACCAAAGCTCTTGCTTTTTGAAAAATGGGATGTCGCCGGAATCAAGATTAACGACGCCGGCCTGCAAAGGACGATTTCGCTGAAACCTTCTATCGCTGTCACTTCAATGGGAAGACACGAACACAAGAAGTTTGGAAAGCTTGAGGTAAACATCATCGAGCGGCTCGCCAATAACATCATGCACTTTGGAAAAAAATACGCAAAGAATGCAGGACGGATGGGTGGGAAAAAACAGCGGGCGCTGAAGATAGTAGCTTCAGTGTTGGATATCATTTCGCTGAAGACGGGACAGAATCCAATCGAAGTAGTGGTTAGGGCGGTTGAGAATTCATCGCCTAACGAAGATACCACGCGAATAGCATACGGAGGAGTCGTCTATCACGTTGCAGTTGACATTGCTCCCAGCCGGCGGGTTGATCTCGCGTTGAGGTTTATTTCGGAAGGTTTGAGAGAAGCGGCTTTTTCTTCACCTCAGAGCGTTGAAGAGATTCTCGCGGACGAAATTATCAAGGCTGCAAACAACGATACCAACAGCTTTGCAATCAAGAAAAAGAACGAACAAGAACGGATCGCAATGTCGTCGCGTTAGGACAATAAGATTACTTTCGAGAGAATTTTTTCTCTCATCACTTTTTCAAATTCTCAGTGTAAACTGAAAGCGGAAAAGGTTTAAAACATGTTGGCCGCAATTAGGGCCTTATCCAAGGACGAGTATCGAAAATGGCAGAAAAGCCTCACTTGAATCTCATTGTAACGGGACACGTTGACCACGGTAAGTCAACAACTATGGGTCACTTTTTGTTCGATATGGGAGCTGTTGATCAGCGAACCATCGACGAGTTTGCAAAAGAATCTGAAAAGACTGGAAAGGGTGACACTTTCAAGTATGCATGGGTTATGGACAGCCTGAAGGATGAAAGGGAACGAGGAGTCACAATTGACCTTGCATTTCAAAAATTTGAAACTCAAAAGTATAATTTCACTCTGATTGATGCACCAGGCCACCGCGATTTCATAAAGAACATGATTACCGGCGCATCGGAAGCAGACTGCGCAGTAGTCCTTGTCTCTGGTAAACCAGGAGAAACTGAAGTCGGTACGGGATCTGGAGGTCAGACTAGGGAACACGCCTTCCTTCTGAAGACTCTGGGAGTTAACCAGGTCGTTTGTTGCATCAACAAGATGGACGATCCGATCATCGGTTACAAAGAAGCACGTTATACCGAAGTAAAGGGTGAAATGGAAAAGCTGCTAAAGACCGTCGGTTTCAACATTGCCAAGATTCGCTTCATCCCGGTGTCCGGATGGCAGGGTGACAACCTTGTCAAGAAGAGCACGAACATGCCCTGGTACAAGGGTCCAACTCTAAAGGAAGCTCTTGACGAGTTCGAGCCGCCACCGAAACCAACTGAGAAACCTCTGCGAATGCCTCTACAGGACGTTTACTCAATTACTGGTGTAGGTACTGTCCCAGTAGGCAGGATTGAAACCGGTAAAATGAAGATCGGTGATCAGGTCATCGTAATGCCTGAGGGACTGATAGGTGAAGTCAAGACAATCGAGTCGCACCACGTTCAGATGCAAGAGGCAGTCTCTGGCGACAACATTGGTGTCAACTTGAGAGGTATCGGCAAGGGTGAAATAAAGCGTGGTTCTGTTCTAGGTCCTTCTAACAACCCGCCATCAATAGCAAGAGCGTTTAGGGCGCAAATCATCGTCGTCCATCACCCAACTGCAATCGCAGCAGGATACACCCCAGTATTGCATGCTCACACTGCCCAGGTCGCAGCCACTATTACAGAAATCGAATCAAAGATAGATCCTAGGACTGGACAGCCTACTGAAGAAAAACCTAAGTCGATCAAGACCGGCGACTCTGCGATCATCATAATAAAGCCGCTCAGACCCCTATGCATTGAGACCTTCAAAGAATATCCGGAGCTTGGACGCTTCGCGCTAAGAGACATGGGAACAACTATCGCTGCGGGAGTTGTCCGCGAAATCACCGAAAAGGGAACTGCTGAAACGGCAAAAGCTGTCGCCAAAGCTTAGATTTTCTCGAGTTTTTTCTAACTTCTCGAGAAAGTCGACCCCTCCTACTCTTTTTTTGTTGCTAAACAAATTGTGTAGGGTAGGATCTGATTCGATTCGGACTTCGAATCAGGGTTGAGATTAGATGGTCTTGTCCCTAGTCGAAGTCCAGTTCTGGAAGATCGTTACAGAGATCGATTAAGACCCTTAATCTCGGGTACGGATTGTGTTTTCCATAACAAAATCGGGTACACTCTGTTCTCTTTCTTGGCCAAGCATGAATTTCGTCGTTCAAGTAATTGAACAAGGCGGGTAGCCGTTGAACGTACCGTTCAAGTCCGCTGTTTCTAATATGATCGGGGACTTTGTTGAAAACTCAAGTGAACCGAATGTCTACGAAAACCAAAGTAATCGTATCGGGCGCAGTCGCAGCAATAATTGCGATAGCGCTGATCGGCGCAGTCGTGTTCACGCCTGGAATCGTGAACAGGAGTTCATCCTCCACTACGGTAATAGGTGGTTCCAGCAGCGTGAGCACATCAATTCAAGGCTCCAGCAGTTCTTCGAGTTATTCCGCGGGTTCGGGCGGCTCGGGGACTATGGCAGTTTTGATGACTGACCCACCAACTGTACCGACAGGCGTAACAGCAGTATACATCACATACAGCGATGTCCAAGTCCACTTTGCCAACGCGGGCAATCAGACTGGTTGGACTGATCTCGGGGTCTCTGGCAAGATCAATCTGATGAGCATCGTAAACGAGAGCCAGACCATTGCATCGACCAACATCACATCCGGTAAGTTCAACGGAATAAGATTCAATGTAACGTCGGCGGTTGTAACCTTCCAGGGTACAAACTATACAGCGGATCTAGTGTACCAGGAGCACACACTATACGTCTGGATACCGGGCGGAATAGTAGTCTCGAATGGTCAGACCACCGGAGCAATGATTGACCTAGCCCCAACAGTGCTACTTCTCGGGAACACGACGAATCCCACGTTTGCCTTCATTCCAGCGGCAACTGCATACACTCTGCCAGCAAACTCGATCTCAAATCATCCACACGTCGGTGACAGAGATGACTGGAAGAACAAGGACTCGACAGGAGCGTGGTTCCAGACAAGGTTCCAGCTGACGGGAGCTAGTCTAACCCTGAACTCGCTGAGCGTCAGTGTCCTAAATACCGGCAACGCGACCGTGATCTTCCACATGATCGCACTAACTACCACAACCACACCGAGCGGCGGATGGGTACCAAACACTGCAATCGGAGCGATCTCAAAAACTTCAGAGTTCTTCATAATCGCACCAAATGGAACTCTCTATCCACTCGTTTCATCGAACCGCGAGGGAGCTGAGCAGACTCTGGCACTTTCGGGATTTGCACTTGCTCCAGGAGACAGCGCGACATTCAACTTCAACGGAAAAATGCTGATTGGAGCACTAGCTCTGCTGCAGGGACATACGCCAACTCAGAGTATCGCTATTGGACAGAAATACATCGTAACAGTTCTGGGTAGCGGCCAGCACGCTCAGACAGCAGTGTATGCGAGCGCAACAAGCACCACTTCGATATCCTCAACGCTGACCACTAGTAAGAGCACAACAAGTGCACCTACCACAACATCCAGCAGTGCCACAAGCTCTTCAACTACATCATCTCCATCTTCAACCAGCTCGACCTCAACCATCACAAGTACTTCCACTATGACAACCACCAGTACTGCAACCTCCACGAGTACTGCGACATCCACCAGTAGTGCGACATCCACAGGCACTTCTACATCAACTACCACTGCCACTTCGACCAGTCCTTCAACGACGACCTCAAGCGGTACCTCGACAAGTTCGGGTAGCAGTTCGACCACTTCGGGATCGTCAACGACAGGAACATCAACGAGTACAACCACTGCAACATCAACAACTACCTCATCAGCCTAGAAACGAAAAGGCCGGAAACTATAGGATTGCGAACAACAACGCAATCCCTCTTCCTTTCTTTTCTAAACCACAATGCGTAATTTGCAAAGTATCGGATCAATCATTGCACGAGAGCTCTTGAACAACTTCCATCCAGGCATCGCGAACATTCTTCGCGTTGTAACCACCTCCTCCCATCGCAAGAATCTTACCCCCGCAAATTCTATGCGAAAGATCGTGCAATTTTCTAGAGGCGTAGGCGTGAGCTTCCGAACTATAGTTTAGGTGAGTCAGCGGATCTCCTCGAAGACCATCGGCGCCGCATTGAAGGAAAATTATTTCCGGCTCTGATGCTTCTATGAAATTCAGCACTCTTTCGAATCCCTGAAAGAAAGTATCATCTCCCGAACTCGGAGGGAGTGGAATGTTGAGTTTGGTTCCAGCGGCAGCTCCAATCCCAGTCTCCTCAGCCGATCCGGTGCCCGGATAAAGGAACCTTCCGTCTTCATGGATATCTCCAATGATGACCCGAGGATCCTCTTCGAAACCGTAATAGACACCATCACCGTGATGGCCATCTATATCGACATACGCAATTCTAGACATACCATCCGCGAGACTTTTTGCTATTCCAACGGCAGCGTCATTGAAGACACAAAATCCGCCAGCCCTATCTTTCCTGGCGTGGTGAAGCCCGCCAACAGGATTGAAGAAATGGTCGAGTTCCCCCGTGGAGATTTTCTTCAGACCGGCGAGAGTGCTACCAACAGTATACAACGAGGCTTCGTATACTCCGTGAAATGCAGGCGTATCTCCGTAATCGAGAAAACCTTCACCGGATTGGGACTTGTTCCTAACGAAATCCACGTACTCTTGTTTGTGAAATAGAGTCAGATCATTTACAGTACATTGGGTCGGCCGATAGATTTCCACGCCATCTCGCTTGCTCAAGGTATCGAAGAAGAGCTTCGTTCGGTTGTTGTTTAGCGGATGTCCACCGGGGAATGAATAAAGCTCTGATTCGGGACCAAAAGCTACTCCCAATTTGCATTTGACTTTCGAGCTGTCTTCTTTCAATAGCATGTTTCACGGACTTGTTCAATCGGAACGGCAATCGATCTGCTGGGCCAGCCGTCTCCACCCTTCAGCTTGAGAGGTAAACAGATGAAAAGTATTCGGCGACCCTAAACCGCTTCAGCTCTTTGGAAGGTGGCTCAATTAGGAAGACTCCATCTGCGAAGAGTATTTTGCATGCGGGTGCGGTCTTTTCATGAATTTTTCTATCCTCAGAAAATCAATTCCAAATGCCCTGATTTTCCTGTTTACGAAATACTGGGCCCCATCCAGTCATACCTAAGATTCGTATCCGGATCGCCCCAATAGTCTCTCGAACCTGTATAGCAGAGCAAGAAATCTCCTTCGATTTCGCAGTTTCTAATTTCGTTTTCAGATCGTCCGCATCGATGCCAGATCCAATTTGCTTTGCGGAGAAATCCAAAACGACCGCTTCTCCCTACAAGACTTATCACTGGGATCGGATCGATCCTTATTCCATCAGGGATAAAGTGGACCGGAGCATCCATGTGAGTGCCGGTGTGCGATCCGTGCGTCATTCGGGTAAGGTTTACGCTATTCTTCGCAAGGCTTGCCGCAGGCTCGAATTTAGGAAAGGGATCACCTGGATAAACAGGCATTCCGTTTTCAAGAGTTTGCGTAAGATCTACTGCCTTCTCAAACTGTACATTCAGAATAACAGTATCACCAGATCAGAAATGACAGTGTTAGCTTTTCCCCGCGGAGTTGAGTTAAGACTAAATAGGCATAGCGACAG
>JABDCJ010000001.1:62013-97250 GCA_013288145.1 Nitrososphaerota archaeon
TCATTTCCCACTTGTCCCAGGTCTTCGTACCTTCACCGCATGGAGATTTCAGAGTAGATATCTGCAATTTCTTTGTTGGCAAGGGCTGCGGACCGAAAAGAGCGGGTAAACTAAGATGGCAACTTTTGCGCGTGTTAAATTAACCAGTACGAACCTTAGGGGATTGGAAGATGTTTGCAAGGAAATTAAAGATATTACAGAAAAAACCGGCATCAGGGTAAAGGGTCCGCAGCCCTTGCCAACAAAGAAATTGCAGATATCTACTCTGAAATCTCCATGCGGTGAAGGTACGAAGACCTGGGACAAGTGGGAAATGAGAATTCACAGGCGCCTCATTGACCTTGACGCAGACGACAGAACGATGAGGCAGCTAATGAGGCTTCGAGTTCCGGAAGACGTTTTCATCGAAGTAAATCTAAAGCCGCAGTAGAAGCCATCTAAGCGAACTTTTTTCTCTCAATTGCTTCTAGAATCCGCTTATTTTCGCAGCAATAGCTTGAGACAATCCTAAGTACTCAGTTATTATTGTAAGCGATTGAGCGCAGAAAGGGGTTTGCTGGGTCGAGTACCGCTTGCTTTGCTGGTGGTAGCTGTTGTTATCACATCGACCGTCGGGGGTGGAGTCGTTGTCTACTATGATTTTGGTTCCCATACTTCAGATATGACGACGCAAACAGTGACTGTCACTTCTCTTAATACAATAGTCCGATTAGTTACGAGCGTTTCCTCGCAGGATGCGGCTCCCGTAGCTGTCCAGCTCAATGGAACCGTCGAAAGCGAGGGAAATTATCCTATCGCGGTTGAATTTTGCAGTCTGACAAGACAGATACTGCAGCATCGTAATTCCACCTCCTTGCAGAATGAAATCAGCGGCATAAGCTGCGGCTCGTATTCCGCGCCGATCCAGGTTACGAATCAGACGCAAGAAAGGTTTGGGAGCTTTAATCAAACCTATTTCTTTGGAACCTATTCAGCAAAACTTCCGAATAACGCGACTTACCTACTCCAGGTAAGGCTGTTACAATCCTCTGCAGGTCCCGGCTTTGAGGAAGAAGCTGGCTGGCTGCCGTTAAACTATACGTCATCATCTCGAATTTTAGGATACGGAATCGCATGCTTCAAGATCTTGGAAAACAGCACACTGGTCTTTCAGTGTAGTAGCGGCTTCGGATAAAAAAAATATGTGAAACTGGTATCAGTCTCGAAAAAAGTTACCTCTGTTTTTTCGTTTCTAAAATAACGGTGAAACCCAAGGCAGGTTTCGCCTTTTTTTCAGATGATCAGAGGGCTATTTCTTGGTATTAATTGTGCTACTTTTTGGAAGATAGCCACCATTCGAGATATTCGCTCTGCTGCGCTCTCTTTTTCCTGGACTCGTCCATCTGGTTATGCAGTTTATCCCTGATGTTTACGAGCTCGTCTTTAGTAACGTACAGACCGCAACCCTTGCAGGCATATCTCTTCGTTGAAGTATCATAGAACAGCGAAGCCCCACATTCCGGACAATTTTGCTCTGGCATCGCACTAACCAATTCGGCGAATTCCGAATTAAAACCTTTCCAGATAGAGAGGAAAATGTATTCGTAATCATCATATTATCCGCTTGCCCATTGCTGAGAGAATAAGCTCGACAGCGAGCTCTGCTGTTGCGTTTTGTTGATCTAGAATTGGATTAACCTCGACAACTTCTAGCGACCTCATTAAGCCGGACTCATGAATCATTTCCATTGCAAGGTGAGCTTCCCTGTATGTCGCGCCACCCCTCACTGGCGTTCCCACTCCCGGGGCATCAGATGGATCCACGAGATCTAGATCCAGGCTCACATGAATCTTGTTATTCCCGTTATCAGAAGCGTCGTTTATTGCATCCTTCATCACGGCCATCATTCCGACGCGGTCTATATCCGACATCGATAGAACCTTCACCCCGGATTTTTTCAGGTTCACCTGCTCCTTGGGGTCGAGCTGTCTTGCTCCCACGATGACGATTTTCTTTGGATCTACCGATCTCTTAGGCCACGGCGGCGGAAACCACTTGGATCCCTGACCGGCCGCAAACGCAAGGCTCATGCCGTGAATGTTTCCGCTCGGAGTAATATCGGGCGTGTTAAAGTCGCCGTGAGCATCCAGCCAAATTACTCCGAAATCCTCTGAGCTTTCTTTGGAAATTCCGTTCCGGATACCGGCCAAAGTTCCAATCGCGATTGAATGGTCGCCGCCGAGTACGAGAGGAACTTTTCCGGTACGAACAGACGAAGCCACTTTTTTTGAAAGGCTCAAACACACGTCTCTGACCTTGGACAGATATTTGGCGTTTGGTAGCTCGATGTCGATTGCCTCCGCGATTGGGGCGTCAACGTTTCCGCGGTCTTCGACCCTTAATCCCAAACTCTTCAGCTTTACAGACAGTCCAGCGTACCTGATTGCCGAAGGTCCCATGTCTACGCCGCGTCTGTCTGCGCCGAGATCAAGCGGAACACCTATGATTTCGATTTGGCCAACCAACTAAAACACATTCGCCAAACCAAATCCGATTTCGCAATTTATGCAAATCTAAATTTCAGCTAAGAACGTCATTACCTTAGAATAACATAAAATCACCAATAGGTTCCGATTTTTCACAAGCCATGCCTAGATCCAACGTAATCAAGAAAGACACTTTCCATTATCTGTGGAGCAAGTCTCACAAGCCCGTTTTGAATATCAAGCCGGGGGATCGGGTTCACTTTGAAGTTAACGAAGTGAACTCGGGTCAGATTTCAGAGAAAACCACGGCTGAAGATCTTTCGAAACTCGATCTTTCTCGACTTTATCCTTTAGCCGGTCCAGTTTACGTTGAAGGCGCCGAGCCGGGAGACGCCCTGATCGTCAAAGTAGAATCAGTCAAGCCAGCAAACTGGGGCTGGACTGCTGTAATTCCGGGTCTGGGCCTTCTGGATCAAGAGTTCACCAATCCCGACTTGTTTGTCTGGAACTTACGCGGAGCGAGTCGACGGTACGCAAGATTTGTGAAAAATATCCAGGTACCACTCAATCCGTTTTGTGGTGTTTTGGGAGTCGCTCCTCCCGAGGATGGTTCATTCGAAGTTATGCCGCCGGGAAAGCACGGAGGAAACATGGATATCCGACACCTCACCGCGGGTTCGACGATCATGATCCCGGTCTGGACGAAGGGGGCTCTATTCTCCACAGCTGATGTTCATGCCGCGCAGGGTGATGGAGAGGTCTGCGTCACTGCTATCGAGTGTCCCGGAGACGTTACTCTTTCGTTCGACTTGAAAAAGGACGCGGATCTTGAGACTCCTTGCTATTATTCAGGACGAATGTTCGGATCGAATACCGGCTATTTTGCGACGACCGGCATTTCGCCCGACCTGATGGAAGCGACAAAGCAATCGGTGCGGGGCATGATTTCATTCCTGGAGGAAAACCTCGGAATTACACGAACTCAGGCGTACATGCTTTGCTCTGTAGCTGGCGAGCTCCGAATTCACGAAATAGTTGATCGACCTAACTGGGTCGTCGGAATGATGATGCCACGGAGTTTGATAAAGGAAGAGAGGAAAACAAGCTCGAGGCGGCGTTCCTAGACAAGATAAATTTCGTCGCCCGGCTCTACGATTCCCGGAGAAATCACTTCGGCGTACACTCCAAAACAACCGCCATGCCTTGTTTTGATCGTTTCAAAAACAAGAGGATTCGGAACCGAGCTGAATGGGTCCAGTGTTGGTATCACGCACCGCGAATCTTTCTTTACGATTCTTAATCTAGTACCACGATCGCCTAACTTGAGATCCCTTCTGAGAAAAGCGTCTTCGACAAATGGCTCGCCGCTTTTCCAGTTGACATAGATGTTTGCCCGGAATCGCTCGGGCGCCAGCATTTCAATTCCGGTTTCTTCTCCAAGTTTCGTGACAGTCTGAAGGCCAAGAATCGAGACCGGTTTCGAGTCTTGGCACTCACCTTCGGCATGCTTCAAGGAAATTTGATAGCCAAATTTGTTCTCGATCTGCTCTTCCAGAGCTCTATCCAGAATAGAATACTTTGATCCGTCTGGACACGTGACTTCAATATCAGTTTCGGAGATAAATTTCGGCTTGTTCAGAAGCATCTCGCTTCCCTGTCTCGCGGTCATCCAGGGAAAGCTTGGGTTTGGCGCATCATCCATTACGTAAGCAAACGATCTGTCGCCCAAAAGACCAAAGGGACGGATCGTCGCACTAGACAGATCTTCACCCTCATGCTTTTCACCGGGTAGCGTCTAAGGCGCACAACCGTACCTATTCCATTCATCATCTCAATTTTCACTTTGTTCTCCTAGAACCGTTTTTTGGGAAGAAGCCACGTTATTGCTATTCGAGTATACTCAAGTTAAAGTCATTCCCGGTTTCAAAAACTAACTTCCCGAATACAATTCTTTGATAGATTCCTCTTCATTTTCGGTCTTTTCAAAAACTCTGATCAGTGGCTTTCCTTCGACGCAGTACACCGGCTCACCGAATTTGTCAAATGCGTTCATCAGCCTGAATGCCCTGTTTGCGACAAAGATTATCTTTGCAAAGCAGGCCCCGCCGTCAAGAGAGTATTCGTTCCATTTTTCGTACCGAAGAAGAATCGGGCACTCCCATCTAGGGACTCCTTGATATGATCCCTGAACGAACTCCCCCGGAGTTCCTTTAAGATCCTCAGGAGCTAAAACAGTCGTCACTTTTTCATTGTGAAAACTCAGCGGACCAAACCGGTTCTCCTCGATCACTGCAGTGAGAATTAGCCTTATCCTGACGATCACATTGTCGGAAAAAACATACTCGTTCCAGGCCTCGCGCAAAAGATTGAAAGGAATTGTCCCGGCGCCGTCTCTTCTAATCATTGACGGCCGAAGGAAAATGGAGACTCGGCCTGAAAAAGATTACTGTAATATTACAGTAATTTCGTTCACAATATTAATACCTTAGTTTCTTTACGCCTTCGGGATCAAGGAGAAATGTAGTCCACTCCTTGTTGCATTTCGTGCAGCTATACCTAACGACAACGCCGCTTTCTCCAAAGTCGTCAAAATGCGCGAGAATCCAGGAGTGGCTGTCGATTATCTTCCTGACTTCGGAAACTTTTCTCAGATCGAGCAAGCGTTCGTCCAAGCACGACACTGAAACCAACCCTCGGGCGCGAGCCGGAACGAATGCATAATTTGACCATTCTTAAAGTAATATGGAGATTGTCGTCGCATAGATTTGGGGCAAGGTTCTAGTAGCGACTCTTGCGAGCCCGTCGACCAAAAAGCCCTAACAAAAATTATTGACGAAAATGATCAAAAAACTGCAAACATTCGGACAAAATAGCCAAATACTACTTCGGTCATCGAATAGTCGTGGTTCTTTTCGCTCTGCCATTCAAGATCATTGCAGCGATTGCAAAACCGATCACGATCGATAATCCAAATCCGATGAGGACGCTCGTGTAAGTAGTAGATGCGGCTCCGTGGATAGATGCCGCGACCGCCGCGATCGCGATTCCGATCGCGAAGACAAGTATGGTAAACAGAGCTACGACCGACTCGGAGCGCATTGCCTTTCTTATTCCGATAATCTCAACTTTTATTCATTTTTGTGTCATTCCGGGCTCTTTTCCATAGAAACGTTAAGAAACCGTCGTCCTAACCCCTTCGCCGTTCTCCCCAAAGATGAGCAGATTAGTAACGGTTCAACCAGATAGAAGCGAAGAAGAGATAAGCTGTCAGAGGTGCGGCGACAAGGTTTCCCGCGACAAAGCTGCTAGCATCTCTTTCAGAAAAAAGACCACGTTTTTCTGTGATGGATGTTTCAAGTCAGTTTACAAGTACGACGAGAATCTGAAAACGGTTACCCAGATCTGGGAAGCTCAGGGAAAGGCGGTTCCCTTCATAGTCCGCAGCAATAACTGGCACAAGTCTTCGTTCATGAAAATCAAGGACGTGAAGAACTCGGAGGCTTCTGGAGGAAGGACCAAACTCATTTTCATCGGCGACATGTACTTGCGAGGCGAATTAAAAGAGCAGGACCGAAACGTTGGAAAGGCAAACCACTTCATATGGTTTCCTTGGAGCGAGGAAATCGCGTCCAAGTACAAAGAATCTGCGCAGGCTGCTTGATTCACACTTTCGATACCTGCCGTCAACGGATAGTTTTGAAATGAGGCCCAGAGTCGCAGGTATTCAGTACCTATATGACAGTGGAGAGAACGTAAATTCTTGATTGGCGAAGTCAGTTGAATTTCTAGATCGTACTTTCAGTAGCTTGAGACCAGTAACAAACAGAGCTCGTTTCAAGCTCTTCTGTACAGAAAAGTGTGTCCCCTTGCGATCGCGCCGAAAATGGAATAATAAAGCAATGCGAGAAACATGTACGATACAAGCTAGCTTGTATAATACAAATGCTTCAATTGAGGGCTCTTAATGGATCCATCAAATTATGATTTCACGCACGCGCGTGGGGTTGCGCTAGGGGGGTCGGTTCTAGAGCTAATACAAAAACGATTGGCCACATCTTTCAAGCCTGTTGAAATGCATGAAGCTTTACGAGAGTTTAGGGCGATTGAATATCTTGGTTTCATTAATAGTCTTTGAATCGTCAACTCATATCTCGCCTAGAAGGTTCTTGATGATTCTCAGAGTCATCCCCCACACAACGTATTTTCCCATCACGACAAATGAGGGAGTTTCAAACGTCACCCCCCGTCTTGAAAAACTGTAGACGCTGGAATTCTTCTCGTCTGAGAAAAAGTTGAGCTGAACCCAGAAAAAATCAACTATTTCGTCACGATCTATCTTTACCTCGGTGTCTTCCGGAGCTATGAACACAAACGGAGTTACCAAGATGGCCCGGTTTCCCGGATAAATCGCCGGCATCACGCCGACGATCTCGAACCTGCCTAGATCGATTCCCACTTCTTCCATGGATTCTCTTTTTGCAGTTTGAAGCAGTGATTCAGCCGGTTTCGATCTTCCCCCTGGGAATGAGATCTGACCCGACCAGGGATCTCTTTCGACTTCCTGCCGTCTTAGCAGTAGGATGTCCAAGGTACCACCTTTCGCCGGTCTCAAGATGACGCTTACCGCGGCGGTTGAAATTCCCGGATTCGCAACCAACTGGTTAATGCCGTTTCTTTTTCCCCACGCTCTGATCCGATCCAAAATAGGATCAGAACCGCCCACTGATCCTTTGCCATCAGCAGTCATAAAATGGCATCACTCTATCGAATCTTTCTCACCGAATCTGATCCATTTCAGATAAGCTTTTGAGGGGTACAAAGAGGATCTTTCCTTTATCGCTCGACTTTTTCTGGAGAAAACGTACCTTCCCATGTCACTTCTTCTAGTTTCAATCATGTCTCTCGGTTTATTGCTTCACGGCCAGCTCCTTGATGTCACTTCTCTGTTTAGCTTTGCAGCAGGACTAGTCGCCTTTTTCTTTGTAATCGTATCAGTACTGATCTTCATCTTTGTTTACGACAACTTGAGAAGACAGCGGAGAACCGGCGCCACTACAGCGACCTAGTCCATCCGGAAATCCGGATTTAGGTCGTCCAAAGAGTTAAGGATATTACCAACCTCCTTCCTCTGTACAAATCTTCGGTAGATTTCAACGCAGACGTCACTCGGCTCAGTCAAGACACTAGATTCTCGCGTAGAGGAAAGGTATCGCGAGATAGGCTGGGCTGAACTCACACCGATCCAAAGCAAATCCTTCAGGTTACTGGTCAGAGGCCGGAGTGCACTACTCGTTGCTCCGACTGGTTCGGGGAAAACAGAGGCGGCGGTAATCTCCATTTTTGCAAGACTCGCAGCGAACCGAGATCCATCTCTTCCAAGAGGGATTCGGATGCTATATGTTACTCCGCTCAGAGCCTTGAATAACGACATTTTCAAGAGATTGATCTCTTATGCCCAAGCAGAGGGCCTCCGGGCAGAAATCAGGCACGGAGATACCAGCTCTTACGCGAGGCAGAAGATGCTCGAATCCCCTCCCGATATTCTGATCACGACTCCGGAAACTTTGGGGATACTTCTCGTTAGTCGCAAATTCAAGCTACACCTAGCGCAGCTAGAGTGCGTGGTCGTTGACGAACTTCACGAGCTTCTTGGAAATGAGCGAGGCGCGCATCTTTCGCTCAGTCTCGAGAGGCTGCAAAGAGTCTCGACGAGACCTGAAATCATGCGTGTGGGTCTGTCCGCGACAATTGGCGATCCGGACGAAGCTGCAAAATTCCTCGTCGGGGTTCAGGGAAAGTGCGCGATCGTCACAGACACGGAAGCTCGCGGGTACGACGTTAAGGTAAAGTTCATCGAGGGCAATCTCACTGTGCTTGCTCAAAAGATTCTGGATTACATCGCTGAGGAAAAGGGTGGGGACAAGAGTACGCTCGTCTTCACAAATACTAGAGATGAGGCGGAATTTCTAGGAGCTGTTTTGAAGGCAAAATCTCCGTCAGTTCCCGTAGAAGTGCACCACGGCTCACTCTCAAAAGATAGCCGGGAAGCGACCGAGGTGATGCTGAGAAGCGGCCAGGCAGGAATTGTGGTATGCACTTCATCACTGGAACTGGGACTTGATATCGGGGCAGTGAATCTGGTCGTTCAGGTGGGCTCTCCCAGGCAGGCAACTAAGCTGATTCAAAGAATAGGACGCAGCAGACACAAGATGAGAATTAGGGCAGTGGGTGCGGTTATCGTGAACAAACACGACGACGAGCTCGAAAGTTTAGCGCTTCTCGAGAGGGTTGACAAGCACTCGCTTGAAACGATAACGATTCACAAAAAACCGCTGGATGTCGTTGCCCACCACCTCGCTGGCCTAGCTATGGAAGAAAGTACTTTTCCGACAGAGAGCGCTCTTGCACTTTTCAGAAGGTCATATGCATTTGCAGACCTGACGAAAGAGGATTTGGACGGAGTCGCTACTATTCTTGAGGGTCAAGGGATACTCAGGTTTGATGGCGAGGCTGTCAAGCGAAGAGGCCAGAGAACGTTCGATTACTACTTCTCAAACCTCTCGACTATTCCCGATATTCAGCAGTTTGAGGTTCACGACATTACGACGAAGAAAATTATAGGTCGACTGGATCAAGTGTTCGTTGGCGAGTACGGAGAGCCAGGCAAGCCGTTTGTGCTTAAGGGAAACTCTTGGAGAATAGTGTCGGTTGAGGACGACAAGAAAATTCTCTTCGTCGAACCAATGTTCCGGGACCTCAGCACCATTCCATACTGGGTGGGAGAGTTGATCCCGATCGAGTACGAGACCTCGCAGATCGTTGGAGAACTCAGGCGCCAGATTTCGACCGGAAAATATGCGTCCACTCGACCAGTTTCTGCTTCACAAATCGAGAGACTTCAAAAGGCTTACAGACAGCTATCGGGAGTTCCTGATGAACGCTCGGTGGTAGTGGAGAAGCGGAGGGGTTCAGCTGCAATAGTCGTCCACGCATGTTTCGGAACAAAAATTAATCAGACTCTCGCTACAATGCTCTCGACTCTTCTCTCAGCAAAAATTGGCTACCTCGTCGAGACAAAGTCGGATGCGTACAGGATCATTCTTTCGACAAACGGACCTCTTGAGACTAAACACGTCTCCGAGGGTTTGAAAGAATCGATCGATCTCAAGGAAATATTGACTGCATCAATTGTTGGCACTCATCCGCTGAACTGGAAAACCTGGTACGTCGCAAAGAAATTTGGAGTTGTCGACAAGACAGCGCAGTATGACCGCCGCGCGGCAAGGTTGATTCAGGAAAGATACAAAGGCACCCCACTTTACGAGGAGATCCTAAGAGAGCTTTTTCAAGAAAAGTACGATATCCCGTCGACGACAAAGATCATGGGAGATCTCCGGGAGAGCAGGATTCCAGTTCGAATAGCTGAGGTTGAGGAATTTTCAGAGATCGCACGGCCGATTCTGGAATATACATCCAGTTTCGCCGCGATGCCGCTGACGATGGACAAAGCGATTCTCGATCTTGTGAAGGAGCGAATCGGGAACGCAAAACACAAACTGCTCTGTTTGAGCTGTGGAAGGTACGAGTCCGTTCTCAAAACTAACGATGTTAAGGAACCGTTGATCTGTCCACTTTGCAGGTCTCGTTTGATAACAGAAACCTTCGCATCAGATCTTGATCTACCAAAAATTATTCAGAAAAAGAAGAAGGGGCTCGAACTGAACGAAGATGAGGAAAAGAAATACAGAAGGGCCTGGAAGACTTCCAGTCTTATTCAAAACTTTGGGAAGAGGGCGATCGTAATTCTATCCGGGTTTGGAGTCGGTGTGGATACTGCAGCAAGAATCATCAGAAGAACCGCCGATGAAGACCAGTTTTACAAGAACATTTACCTTGCGGAAAAGAACTACGTCGCAACTCGAGGATTCTGGCAGGACTAGGCGGTTATCGGTTTCTTTTCAACCGTGGAATAATTTTTCAGTAAGAGAAACTTTCTACCTTCGAAAATCTGAACCTCTACTGCATTGAGCAAGATACGGTCTCCAGCGGAAAATTCTTCGAGTTGCTTTGAGAGGTTCCTCCAGCCAAATACCTTCACTTCTCCCGTATGGTCTGCAACTGATATCTCGCTTCTCTTCACAAGTCCTTCCTTGGTTTGAATTTCCCGACTTACTTGGTCGTTTAAGCAAATTAATTCGAGCGAGACAACGGC
The DNA here is from genome assembly GCA_013288145.1 of Nitrososphaerota archaeon. The sequence continues at coordinate 72,692 of JABDCJ010000001.1, forward strand.
GCCTTCCTCGGCGGGAAGATCTTCCACTTTTACAACAAGCGAGGAAGAAAGTGGTATGTCGGGTCTTTTTGATACAACCTTGGATATTGAATTTGCTGACGAGCAGCTTGCCCTAAGTGTTGACTGATCAAAGGCTTCAGGCTTGCAAATGATTACGACATCAGTAGTAATTTCATTTTCGCCAAGGTTTTTCGCTGCATCATCACTTGCGGTGACGGAAATCTTTCTTTTTTGGGAATCTAAGAGAAGAAGATGGTATTTTTTATCTCCAGAGTTGTATCGCTTGGAGATTATTCGACCCACAAAAGGTAGCGGACGAGACGGAGTTGTCGTTGCACTTTTCTCCTTCGCTGACGATCCTCCTTCGGATGGAGCGAATTCTTTTGTTCTTTCGATAAGCCATTTTTGGGTCTCGTCAAAACTTTCCCGAATGCAAGTATTTTCGTCGCCATGAATTTCAAGTGCGGTCGAATTCTGAAAAGTGCTTATTTTCGCCCGAACGTTCAGAAGCGTTATGATATCACCTTCGCGAAGATTTTCGAAGTTTGGACTTGAATTATTCCATATGACTACTCTCATCGCATTTCCGGATCCCAGCTCATCTGTCATTGAGAAGGAAGTCAAGGTTGAAGCACTACCATCGCTTCGGGAAAAGCTTGACTTGCGAACTTCGCCTGCAACTTTTCCTCTAATAACGAGGAATTTGCCTCCATCCGAAACATTCGACGGCAGGATTACGAACCTGTCGATTGTCTCTATCTTCTTGACGTTTGGATCGCTTTCATCTAACTTTTCTACGCGACCCTTTTCGCCTACGTTAAGCTCAGGCTTGCCATCTAATCCCGGTTTGGTATATGCTTCGGAGATTTTTATCGTGTCTCCTGGCTTGATCCCAAGATTAGGATCCAGTATTTTAGATGTAGCAGTGTCCCATAATGTCACAATGGCTGGGGTCGTCGAATCATATATGATCAGCTTTCCAATCATTCCTTTTGTGGAATCGCCTTTTCTTGTAAATATCTTGGGTACTCCTATGGATAATATTCTTCCGAGTACTGTAACAGACCGCTGATCAAGTTCAAGGTGAGAAAGAGAGGCAGGTCTCTGATGATCGTAATCCATACTCACACCGAGATCCGATGCTACGAGAAACAGGGCTCCCTGATCGGTAAGATAACCTGCGCCTACCTTGGATTTCTTCTCTTGAATCAGTTTCAGAAGGGTTTCTCGATCAGAGTTCGCCCTGACAGAGAGATCGGATATTAGATCTTCAAACCGGCTATCGCCAACAACGGTCATAGAAAGAATGAAACACCGGTATCATAGAAAATTTCCGAAAAAAGCTCAAACGACCACAAAGGTGCGAGTGATTCGGGTAATAACAATTTTGTGAACAATTCTGGGGCTCGATTTCTGGTGGAATAATCTGTATTGAGGATTTGCCGAGTAATGTTGATTTGAATATTGACCCTACGTTAACCATCGAAATGCAATCACAGAAGAAATCCGGGATTGCTCTCCGCCCGTCGGTTATTCCCCCTAATGAGATTGTGAAACTAGTGAAGGTAATCGACCAGTCAGTTATCTCGCACATATTCATTCCAGACCTTCCTGGTGGTTTCGATTCATTGGAAGTCAGCAGCGCCTGCCTTGGAGTTAGCAAAGGACTTCGGATAGGTAGTGGAGTCTTCAGACTCCTTGAATACGATATACTACAGCTGGGGAGGCGCGTTGAAACTCTCCAATCTGTCTCGGACAATCGCTTTATTCTCGGTATTGGGACGGGTGATCCTGGTCAGAATCCTGCTCGAAAGATCAGTGATTTGTTGCAGCGAGTCTCGGAACTCCGGAATAATTTTAGCGAAAAAAATGTGGCTTTTCCGGAAACCTTCGTGGCAACTTTGAGAGCCGGGATCGCAAAGCGAGTAGCGGGAAAAGTCGATGGCATTTTGTTGAATTTTTGTCCTCCCGACCACGCAAAGAAAGTTGTGGAATCAGTTAGAAGATCGTTTGCCGGAAAGATCGAAACTGCTTGCTACCTGAAGGTGTTCTTTTCGGAATCAGTATTGACCGCCAAGAAGCTAGCAATTGAGGAATTTGTAAAGTATGACACTTTAGGTCATTATCACAAAATGTTCGAATTGAGCGGGCTCTCGGACGAAATCAGAACGGCAGCCAGATCGTTACAGGATAAAGAGATGTATTATTCTGACAAGTTGGCAAGAACATCCCCGGTGAATCCAAATAAAGTGGAACTGCAGAATTATATCAAGAAATTCCGGGAGGCCGGAATTACTTTGCCCTGCGTGTATCCGTACTTTGCACCCTACGAAGGCTTTGAGCACAAAGTGAATACTATCCAGAAAATTATCTCGGCAGTCGAATGATCGTGCCCCGTCGTCGGGGTGGGAAGGCTAATCTACCTGAATCTACCAAATTCCGGAACCATGAGTTCCATCGAGTTTGTTCAGAAAATGTCCCAGCTCTCGGAGCAGGGAGTAAACTTTGCTACTGCAACAGTTGTTGGAACTAAAGGTTCCACTACTGGCAGGATCGGTTTCAAGATTCTCATCTCGAACGACGGCGCGATTGTCCATGGCAATCTTGGAGGCGGTTGCTCGGAAAGTGTTGTCGTAGAACAGGCGTTAGAGTCGATAAAGGAAGGCAAACCGAGGACGATGTCCGTCTTGCTTGAAGAGGAGGAGAAGGGTGGAATCGGGGCAAACTGCGGAGGCTCGATGGAGATCTACATCGAGCCCTACGTTCCAGGATCGTCTTTAGTTGTTTTCGGTGGCGGTGGTGAGCGAAGCATTGCGGGTCCGCTCGTTCGGATGGCGAAGGTACTGAACTTCAATGTCACTGTTGTAGATCCAGGAGCGAGCAAAGAGATGTATCCTGAAGCCGACGTTGTAATCCCGGAATTTGCAGACAAGGCAGTTAATCAGATTAACTTCGGAAGAAGCACATCAATCGTTATTGTGACAAAGCACAAGTACGACGAACCATCTGTTAGGGCAGTAGCGGGTTTAAATGTTCCCTACATCGGACTGGTAAGCAGTTACCACAGAGCGAGTACTCTTTTCAAAGAGCTATCAGAAAAAGAGGGGATGAAAGTTGACGATCTCAAGAAAATTCGTGTCCCGATCGGAATCGATATTGGTGCCCAATCTTACGAAGAAATTGCGTTATCGATTTTAGCGGAGATAATCAAAACTCTGAAAGGTGGAACAGGTCGTTCAATCTCGGACTACAAGGGAGTATACTCCAGAGTCCGGGAAGACGTTGCTCCGAAACAGATGGCGTAGGCTCTCAGTTTTCTTTCTTTTTCTTTTTGAGACCGAGAATACCGGTCTTCACGGTTGTGCGGAAGAAGCGCCACATTTCTTTAGTGTTGAGCTTCGTTTCGCCTGCCCTTCTGATTTCAAACTGATAGGGTACCTCTGCAAACGTCATTCCCAATTTTTTGTACGCGTAGAGGCTCTCTACCTGGAAGGAATAGCCCTTGCTTGATAGCTGGAACTCGAAGAGGCCGTTAATTGCTCTCTGACTGATCAGCCTGTAGCCCGATGTAGCATCCTTGACTGGCACACGTAGAAAGATCTTGGTAAGGAGATTCGCACCCCTACTGACCAACCGCCTACCAAGTGACCAGTCAGTCGCACCTCCCCCCGGAATGTACCTTGAAGCAACCACCACGTCTATTCCCTCCGATGCACGTTTCACCATGTCATCAAGGGTCTCGGGAGGGTGCTGGAGATCTGCGTCCATTTCACCCACGTAATCCGCATTGAAATTGGAGATCGAATAAGCGAAACCATCCATGTAAGCTGACCCGAGTCCCATGAGCCCTGGCCGCTGAATCAATTTTATATTTCCGAATTTCGCCCCAAGTTCCTTCACCTTTTCAGCGGTGCCATCTGAGCTGTTATCATCAACCACGACTATCATCAGGTCAAAGGGAAGATTTTCCCTAAGGTTCTCAATCCTCTCTACGAGAACGGGTACGTTTTCCACTTCATTATAAGTCGGAATTACTTGGCACAACAGGAGTTTTGTTTTGGTTCTTGGTTCGGGTGCTTGCATCTCGAATGAGACCTTCTGAAAAGCCGATTGACTGGGCTCGACCATCTTAGCCAATTAAAAACACGTAATAAAGTGTAAGAGCCGAGCTTGAGATTATATCATTGTGAAGCTGGGATTCAAGTGCAGGATCCATAAAATGAGAGTTGGCTTAATATAGCCCGGTCGTTGCCTTGCCAAACTCGAAGCTGGCAGGCGTTAGAAGGATATGTTTCTGAAACAAGCTGAAGCAATGAAGCAGTACACACGCGCGTTCATTCTGTTACAAACAGAACCGATGAGGGAAAAGGACGTTATCGAAGAGCTCCTGAAAATGGACGAAGTTATTGAAGCTCACATGATTACAGGTGAATATGATGTCATTGCTGTTGTCCAGGTAAAAAGGCTCTTTCTTGAAGCTGACTACGACAACGTCTTCAACTCTGCCATAGCGAAAATCGAAGGAGCAAAATACGTCGTGGACACAAACACAGTAATTGGAATGGCGTCGAAAACGAAGATTTTCGATAGTACCTAAGCTTCGGTTACGACCTTTGGACTGACTTCCGAAAGGTCGTCCACTCCACAGAGAAACGCGGTCCGAATAAGCTCGTCCTTCAATATTGACATTATCCTTTCTGCTCCATTTTCTCTGTCAACAGTTATACCGGAAAACATTGGACGCCCAATCAAGCAGCCCCTCGCCCCGAGAGCGAGAGCCTTCAGAATATCCGTTCCTCGCCTGATTCCGCTGTCAAAGAAAATCTCGGTCTTTCTGGTAGCTTTCTTTGATTTGATTTGCTTGACGATCTTGGGAAGTACTTCGATCGCGCTCTCGCCGCTGTCCATTATCCGGCCACCATGATTCGATACCACGATTCCGTCAGCACCGTTCTCTACCGCAAGAACGGCATCTTCAGGTGTCATTATTCCCTTTACAATGAATGGTAGAGAGACGGAATCTCGTAGCTTCTTAACTTCCGAAATTCTGGTAACATGGAAATCCCTGTCCCTAACCTCCATAGGAATTTCATTGCCAAGCTTGACGTTGAGATCTGCATCTACCGTAATAACAAGCCCCTTGTAACCGTAACGCTCCGCGAGCTTCGCGCGCTTGAAGATTGTGTCATAATTTTCGTTAAAAATGTAAAGCTGCCAGATCAGAGGAACGTCTGAGGGTACGAGAGAGGGAATCTCACTGGCGTCCAAACCACCGTTCACTGCAATGTCAGAAACGAAAATCGGCACTTTGAAACTCCTTGCGACCTTGAGTATATCCAATACTGCCTTCGGATAGAGCGGAGAAGTATTAACGCTGGCCGGGAAAAACGGCAGTTCGCTCTTTATCTTTCCTCCAAAGTAAGAAATTCCAGTTTTGACTTCCTTTTCGATGTCGCGGAGTACCCTTCGCCTGAGCAAATAGTTGCCAAAAGCCGTCCGGTTTCTTTCAAGCGTACTTCCAGTCTCTGTTCCGCCGTAGACGTAATTTACAAGTTCCGGGGAAAGAATCCTTCTTGCTTCACGCTCGAATTCATCTAGCGAATTTAGTTGAAGTTTCGTCAAAGGCTCGATCATCGCGCGCTGACTGGCCTGACCTCGAAATCAAGCTATTTCCATGTTTCTCTGGGGAAGCAAAAAATCTATTACTCCGCTGAGCGCATCACATTCGCACTTTTTCATTTCTAGTTGTCTTCTTGGTAAGGTTCAGCGGAAACATGTTTCCAAATACTCAGCCACATCTGAAGAAGGGACGGCACTCTCAGTACTTGCCCATGACCAGGCCAGAATCGTGGGCGTTCATAAAAAATCATTTCAAAATGGTGCTTTGCTCCCTTGATTCCGATGGATTTCCGCACGCTGCGCCCATTTGGTTTGTAGTGATGGATGAAAAAATCTACTTCCGCGCTCAACCGTACAAAAAGAAAATCAAGAACATTATGAGCCGACCCCAGGTTTGCGGGGTTATTGAAGATGGGGAAAAGTACACTGAACTCCGGGGCGTCATGGTGCGGGGACTGGCGAAAATCGTTGACTCCGACAAAGTGCTGAGAAAGCGGGTGTTCGAGCTTCTTGCCGAAAAGTACTCTGCAGTTAGGAATACAAACAAGTTTCCCGAATCGTGGCAGGAAACTTACGGGAAAGAACACCGTCTTGTCGTAGAGTTTAAGCCCACGAGCATTGTTTCCTGGGATAACAGGAAATGGGTTTCGCACTCATCGGCAAAAGAAAAACAATCCGCGTGAGACGAACGCCTTAAAATCGCCGGGAAGTGCGCATTGTTTTCGCGCCCAGCCCAGAGTAGTTTTTGTTTTCCTTTGAAACCTCCTTCCAAGAATCAAGTCCAGCGTTATCTCGCCTCCATTTCTATCTCCGGGGATTATTCCAAAGGAAAAAAGAAAATTCAGATTGAATATTTTGGTCTCCTAGATAAGTATGGAAAAGATTCGGCTGAAGGCTCCGCTGAAAAAAATAAAGACATTAAGCAATTGGGATACGGATCTCCGTACCTCCTAGTTTATCAGGAAATATTCCCATCCGGGAAATCTTACCGAAAGAAGGCAATACTTTCCACTATGAGGATTGGGCATGGGTTCGGCCACGACTATCGCGCCGATCGAGTGGACAATACTGTCCTTGCTTTCGATAGCTGGAACTCTTTGCCGCAGCACTGCAAGGTATGGGACATTGGCGCGTTTAACAAAAAAGATTCCTCCCTCCTGTCGCTCGGCGAAGCTGGAGAATTCTTCTTACTCAGACCCATGATCGAAGGAGTCGAATACTACAAAGATCTCGATAGAATTTTTCGTACGGGAAGTCTGGACGAACTGGATCTCGAAAAGGCACACTCTTTGGCTGAGTACCTCGCTAAAGTCCATAGATCGAAAAAGTTCGAGGGACCAGGTCAGCGAGATCTTTACGCTAGGAAAATACGTGACACCGTAGGTCACGGGGAATGTATCTTTGGACTTTCGGACAGCTATCCATCCCAGTCGAACGACTATATGCGACAGGGCGAACTGGAGGAAATTGAGAAAAAATGCGTGACTCAGAGATGGAAGCTTAAGGACCGATCCGAAAGGTTGTCTCGGGTTCATGGAGATTTTCATCCATGGAATATTCTGTTTCAAGAAAAGAGAGGAAAGCCAACAAGTAAATTTGAGCTTCTCGACAGAAGTAGGGGCGAGTGGGGAGAATCTGCGGACGACGTATGTGCCCTCTCAATAAATTATCTCTTTTATTCGCTGAGAAAATATGGCGAGGTAAGAAACGAGTTTCTCGATCTCCTCAATAGCTTCATGGAAACGTACGCTAGATCAACTGGCGATAATGAGCTCTCAAAAGCGATGCCACTCTTTTACGTATTTAGGGCACTTGTTATAGCTTCGCCTGTTTGGTACCCTGATCTGAGTAGCGAAGTCCGAAGAAAAATATTCAATTTCTCGCAAAACATCCTGGACGAGGGGAGCTTTGATTATCGGAAGGTTAACAATTATTTTCGAGGGGTTAATTGATGAAGAGAAAGGATTGGTCGTTAGTTTTACGAAAGGCAGGAAATGCCGGTCGAAAGGCAATTCTCCGAAACTACACTGAGACGAGTAGGCACAAAATATTGGGAAAAGGGATGGGCGGAGACATGACTCTTCGAATAGACGAGGTTTCGGAACGCGCAATTTACAATTCACTCAAAAGCAATCTCGGAAAAGAATTCGTGTTTCTTTCGGAAGAAATTGGAGAAGTCTCCAAGATCCACAATGAGGCTTCGGATGTACCAATAGTTGTGTGCGATCCTCTGGACGGTTCACATAATGCAGAAGTTGGAATTCCACTATTCTCTCTTGCACTTTCTGTCATTGAACCTAACATTGAGGTTCAAACATCTCCACGAGCTTTCGGTAACATCGTCGCAGGGCTAATTACGAGTATCAAGACAGACGATGAGTTTGTTGCTTCGAAAGGAAAGGGATCGTTCCACAATGGTAAGAAAATGAAACCCAGTCGCGTGAAGACTTCACATTTGATTCGCACTCTGCTAATTGAGACAAGTGACCTGGAGTACCTTAGGGAAAAAATACTCACGAAATTATCGAAGGAGCAAGTTAACAAGACCAGGCTGCTTGGAAGTGCCGCAATAAGCTATAGTATGCTCGCCTCCGGGTCGGCTGATGCGTTGATCTTCGCTCAGCCCGGCGGGGCTCGCACAATCGATTCCCCGGCAGGGTTTCTCATTGCTCGAGAGGCGGGTTGTGTTTTCTCGAACGTAACTGAAGGCGTTCGCGAAAACTCAGTGGAAAATATAGATGTCGGCTTCTCATCTAGGGCCAACCTCATCGGAGCCGCAAATACCGCGATTCTGTCTTACCTGGAAGAGACGCTGGTAAAGCTCCCTTGATCTACCAATCGAGCAATCCTGCTTTCGCTGTCTGGTTCTGCGGTCTTCCCGGTTCGGGCAAGACGACAATTGCCCGCGGCGTCTATGAAAAAATATTGCACCGCCATGGAGAAGAAAGTCATCAACAAAACATAGCACTCATCGAGATGGATTCCATACGAAAGAAAATCTTTCCACATCCATCATATTCTGACGAGGAAAGAGACACAGCTTACCGGGCTTTTGTTTTGCTTGGAAGTACATTGTCACAAAAAAGCATCGCGGTTCTCCTTGACGCCGTCGGCCATAAGAGAATATGGAGAGATATGGCACGGCAAGAATGCCCTAAATTCGTCGAGGTTTATGTAAGGTGCCCGATCGAAATCTGTATTCGAAGAGAGACTGAACGAACTGAGAGCGGCGAAGGAATTAGGCAGAATCTCTATCAGGATGCTCTTCTCCGCCTAAAAACTGGGAAGAAAATAGAGGGGTTGGGCAAGGTCCCCGGGGTGGATGAGCCTTTTGAAGAATCGCCTCATCCTGAGGTAATTTTAGATTCCGCGAACGAAAAGGCGGAAACTCTGATCGAAGAAGCAATCAAGGCACTATCAAAGTTCGATCCACCGTTATTCTATATCGGGAAATAGAATTGAAATAATTTGTAAAATTTCAATGAAATCGACGAACTTTTGCGTATTACTTGAAATTGTTTGCAAAGAGTTAAATCGGAAACGGGCAAAACCAATCAATTGTTTTGAGCTCTGAATCACAAAATATCTTACAGGTCATTCTCTCGGATGGCCAGCCTGAGGAATCGCTGGATCCCAAACTCTCTGAGACAGAACTGAAGCGAATCTACCGAGCGATGACCCTAACACGTGCGTTTGATATTAAGAGTCTAAGCTTGCAACGCCAAGGAAGAATCGGGTTTTATGCACCGGCCGCCGGCCAGGAAGCCGCTCAGATCGGGAGCACTTGCGCTTTGCGCGAGGATGACTGGGTTCTTCCTACATACAGAGATGCTGGAGTCGCCATTTTCCGAGGTGTTCCGATCCCGCTGCTCTATGCGCACCTACTCGGCAACAGCGCAGACATCATGAAAGGACGGCAAATGCCAAATCACTGGGGCTACAGAGAAACCAATTTTGTCAGTATTGCCGCGACAATCGCGGCACATTTGCCCGTCGCAACCGGAATAGCCATGGGAATGAAATACCGCAAAGAAGACAAAGTCGTCATGGCTTTGCATGGCGACGGCGCAACATCCGAAGGAGATTTTCACTCCGCATACAACTTCGCCGGCGTTTTCAAGGCGCCTGTTGTGTTCATCTGCGAGAATAACGGTTGGGCTATATCTTTACCTTCTTCCAAACAGACTGCCTCGCATTCGTTTGCAGAAAAAGCCGAAGCCTATGGATTTGGCGGGGTAAGGGTCGATGGGAACGATGTTCTAGCAGTTTACAAAGCTTCGAAAGAAGCGGTGGATCGCGCGAGAAAAGGAAAGGGGCCGAGTATGGTAGAATGTATCACGTACAGAATGGGTCCTCATAGTACAAGTGACGATCCCAACAGATACAGGACAAAAGAAGAGATCGAAGAATGGAAGCGGAAGGATCCAATAGAACGCTTCCGTTCCTATCTGGAAAATAGAGGGATCTGGACGAAGGATTTCGGAGAGACAGTTTCGAAAGAGAACGACAGCCTGATAGTTAATTCAATAAAGGAAGAAGAAAGAGTGCCCCGACCGGAGATCAGGACAATGTTCGAGGATGTCTATGCCGAGATGCCTTGGAATCTTAAGGAACAAATGGCCTACGAAGAGGAAGAGCAACGAGGATATTCCTAGAATGCCGATCATCAACATTGTTCAAGCCGTAAACCAGGCTCTAAGAGAAGAGATGAGGCGGGACGATCGGATAATAGTCTTGGGCGAAGATGTTGGTAAGGACGGCGGCGTGTTTAGGGCAACAGAAGGTCTCTACAATGAGTTCGGTGAAAACCGGGTAATTGATACCCCACTGGCGGAATCCGGGATTATCGGGACCGCAATTGGAATGGCGGTTTACGGGTTGAATCCTGTTCCGGAAATCCAGTTTCTCGATTTTATTTATCCAGCTTTCGACCAAATAGTCACGAACCTCTCAAAACTGCGCTACAGGTCGGGCGGGCAGTACTCCTGTCACCTTGTTGTAAGGGCGCCATATGGCGGCGGAATCAAAGGAGGACATTATCACTCGCAGAGCAGCGAAGCATACTTTTGCCACACTGCAGGACTGAAAGTTGTAATCCCATCGACGCCTTATGACACTAAAGGTCTTCTACTTTCGTCGTTAAGGGACGAGGATCCAGTGATTTTCCTCGAGCCAAAGAGAATCTACAGGGCTGTTAAGGGAGAAGTTCCCGACGGCGAATTCACAGTTCCGATAGGAAAGGCAAGAATAGCGAGAGAAGGAACCGATGTCAGCATCTTTGCATACGGGGCAATGCTTCACGTAGCGATGGAGGGAGCAGAACTTGCAACAAAGAACGGACGGCAAGTTGAAGTTGTAGATCTGAGGACACTAGTCCCGCTCGATATCGACGCAGTCTTGGATTCGGTAAGAAAAACGGGGCGAGTCATTATCCTTCACGAAGCTCCTAAAACCGGGGGATTCGGCGCAGAGATCGCTGCCCTAATTGCCGAAAAGGCTATTGACTATTTGAAAGGACCGATTATTCGAGTCGCTGGATATGACACTCCCTTCCCGTACACGCTGGAGGAGCAGTATATGCCCAACGCGCAGAAAGTTCTTAACGCAATCAACAAGATTATGCAATACTAGCTTTCGGATATTTTGACGATCTCGTCCCACTGTTCCTTTGTCACGGGCATCACCGAAAGGCGAGAGAATCTTACAAGAATGAAATCCTTGAACTTTGGGCTCGACTTGATCGTGTGAAGCGAGACCGGATTTTTCAGTTTCTTCACGGGAGTCACTTCGACAGCTACCTCTTTCGACGATCCGAGATCCACTCCCTTCTCGCTTGAGTATGCATCGGATGAAGCTTTCATAATCCCGACTACGCTCTTTTGATCTCCGGTTTGGTAGAAGAATACCGTATCTCCTTTCTTGACTTGCCGAAGGTTCTTTAGTGCTAGATTATTGTGGACTCCTTCCCATCCGGTCTTGCCATCTTTCTGGAGTTGCTCGAACGTGTAGCTCTCCGGATCTTCTTTGAAAAGCCAGAGCAAATTATTTTCAGACGTATCAGGAATTCAAGATCGAAAAAAGGCTTTTCCCGAGTTGTATCAAATCAAAAGTTCGGCCAGGTCTCTGACTGCCGAGGCTTTCAATTCCTGGGGCGAAATTTTGTCGTCTTTCCAAGCTTGCTCCAGATCCGGGTAATTTGAGAACTCGTTCTTGCCGAAACTTAGGCGGCGATCGAGTACAGGGAAAAGCAAAGCTTTGTACCACCCGAGAATCGGATTTACTTCGACTTCTTTGGGGGCGCAGTACGCCTTTCTGATTTTGGTCTCAAGAGAATCTTGCGTCTCATCAAGGTTGATAGTATTTCCGAAGGATTTGCTCATCTTTCTTTTACCGTCTATGCCCTGCAATATGATCTTCGAGTGTATTGCCACAGGAGTGGGGTAGCCGAGTTTTTTCAGATTCTCGATCGCAAGGACGTGCACTTTTCGTTGATCTATCGCTCCTACGGCAACATTGACACCGAGCACGCCGATGTCGAGAACTTGCATTAACGGATAGATCAAAGACGAAGTCATCCGGCTGACAGATGATTTGCTGATCTCATCCATGCTTTTTTCAGCTTCGGTGAAATTGATAACGCGAGACAGCCTAAGCATCTGGATGAAGTACTTCTGGTCCTCAAATTCAGTGCCGTACCGGTACTCCAGTTTTCCTCCGATCCCCATTTTTTTCGCGACTTTTTCGAACATCTGCTTGTCCGATGCAGCAAAATTCTGGATTTCGCTTATCTCTCCCTTGTCGTTTGCGAGCGCATGCAGATCAGCAAGGAGGATTATCGCCTTGAAGCCGTGCTTTGCAAGTTTGAAAACCGGAATTGATGCGCTGAGATTTCCAATGTGAATGACGTTGCTAGGTTCAAGACCGATGTAAGTGACGGGGTTTGGTACTTCTTTGATTACTTTCGTTAACCTTTCTTCGGTGAGGATTTCTACATCCTGTTTTCTCAGGTCGGCGATAATTTCCTCTGGATTCACTTTGATATCCGGCTAACAAAATCACTTTTCGGGAAATGCTATTTAAAATGACTCGGCATGTGTGTGACAATTATTGCGAATCTTGTCAAGTATCGGCGTGTCGGATTTACGAAAGTTCCTGGTAAAGTGCCAAGACATTTCCTGAAGGATCTCGGAAATGGGCAGTTATCTCCGGAAAATCAGCTCCGATAGGACGGACGATTTCTCCACCGTTTTCGACAATTTTTTGGAGAGTATCTGCGACGCTATCGACCATTATCGAGATCACGATTCCCGGCTCCCTAGATGCCTTGCGATCAAGAGTCCACATTCCACTTACTTCTCCGATTGCGTCATCGAAGGAAACGCGTCCACTGTTATCTCGTCGAATATTCCAATCGAAAATCTTGCGGTAAAATTCCGAAGAGACCGGAATATTAGTGGATGGAATTTCGAGATAGCAGATCTTTCCGTTTGCGTGTGTGTATGGCATTTTCTATCAATACTGGGTAGAAGTACACAAAAGAATTCAAATGGTCTCCTTTATCGTTACAAACGAAGTACACGTTAGCGTTCTTTCGACCCCCTTTACATTTCGTATTTTATCCAAGACAAGTTCGCCTATGGATTGGATCGATTGTCCCCTCGCTTTCGCGATGATATCCCAGTCTCCAGAGATTACGTGGACCTCGTATACGTCTTCGATCTCAGCTATCTTCTGAGCAGCTTCTTTCTGAGAAACGCCGGTTCCGGCGAGAAACGATACTAGAATGAATGCCGTTACCGGTTTTCCAATTTTTGAATAGTCAAGCTGTAGTGTGAATCTTTTGATAATACCACTTTGTACCAGTTTTTTGATTCTTTCCTGAACAGTAGTCCTTGGCAATTGAAGTTCCGATGCAAGTTCCGAAACAGGCTTGTTCGAGTCAAATCGGAGCTTTGAGATGATTAACTCGTCCTTTTCTTCCATTTCAAATTGTCAGACTGACGATATTATCGGAAGTATAAAGGCACTAAGCTGTCATTTTGGCAGAACTTAAGGCAGATTGCTTAAATCAGACTTTTTCGTTCTCATGTTCTGTCCGGTTTAGGGAGCTGGTCCAAGGGCAGGATTCCAGCCGGTCTCGCTGGAGGTGGCGCGTTCGAGTCCGCCGTTCCCTATTTATTCTTAATTGATTTTTCAAAAGGAATTTGCACAGAATTTGTTGGAATGGCAGATTATTTCCCCGTAGTTCCATCTCAACATTGCCATTTTGCGACGTATGAAATGCTGACTGTTCAGCGAAAGTGTCGGGCGTGAACCCTCCGATCCTCCCCCTTTTCGCTGAATTTCTCGAAGCCGAGTTTAGCCGCTCCAAGTAGGCAAACGTCCGGATTCAGCACGAGGTAGACCGGGATGTCCGCCAGAAGTTCGCTCTGGCGTCCTTTCTTCGTTATCGCCTCCACAAACTTCCCGTCCTCCAGCGCGGATCTAATTCGCGGGGGAATTCCCCCCGCAATGTAGACAGCGTTGGTCGCGAATATTTTCAACGCGAGGTTGCTCGCTTCGGCGCCCATAATCGCCACAAACGTGTCGAGGGACTTTTCGCACAAATCGCAGCGCCCTCCCCCGAGCGCAGCCTTGACGATGATCGGGACCGGGTCGTCAGCCTCGGTTATGATTTTTGAAAGTTCAGCGTGTCGCTCTCGTGCATCTACGATTTTGTGGTAGAATGTGTGAATCTCTTTTAGCCCGGGTCCAGAGCACACACGCTCGTAACTAACGTGATCAAGCTTTTGTAGCATGTACTTCAAAAGCTCAATTTGGAGCACGTCTCTCGGAGCGAAGTCGGAGTGCCCTCCCTCGGAGGCGAACGCACGGTACTTTTTTCCATCCCAGATTAGGAAGGCTTCCCCGAGTCCCGTTCCCGGGGCAATCACAGCAATTGTCCCGTGTTGAACCGGCCTGCCCTTGTTGAGGACTAGATAGTCCACATTAGGATTCAGAAAAGGTACAAACGACGCCGTCGCGACTAGGTCGTTGATCAGCAGCACGGAAGAAATTCCGAGGACGCGTTTGATCTGCCTTTCGCTTATCACCCAGGGCAGATTGGTTATCGAAGATTTTCCGCCGATGACCGGGCCTGCCACGGCGAAGCACGCCTGGTCGATCGAGTACTTGTTTTTGGACAGGAATTCAAAAAGAAGGGATTCGATGTCTCGGAACCTTGGGCTAGAGAAGGTCTTTTGCGCGAGTGGTTTGCGCAAGTTTCGCTTCGATGAAAAAACGGCGATGGAAGTTTTCGTTCCGCCCACGTCTCCCGCCAAGATCATTCTCGAGTAACCATCCCTTCGACTTTTTACGTTGGGTAGTTCTTAGTTTGCGGAAATAGTTTTTCGACGACTCTCCGGACTGATTTGCTTTCAGTCCTCAACGTTGAAGTCATAGGTCTTCCTGGCCGACTACTTGCCTCATCGATTCTACGTACTTGTAATAGTCCCTTCTTTTGAGCTTCTCCGCTGCTGCATCGTCTAAGAATGCCGTGACCGTCGAATGGAGTTGCAGCGCGCTCGCTGTTATCTCCGAGGTAACGGGCCCCTCCAAGGCCTGCCTTACCGCATCCGACTTTTCCACGCCGCTAGCGAGAAGAACGATGTGGCGTGACTCGAGGATCGTCCCGACCCCCATCGTAATCGCAAATCGCGGCACCTCGTCGAGACTCCTGAAGAACCTCGCGTTGTCGGAAATCGTTTCTTGGGCTAGTGTCTTGAGCCTAGTTCTTGATCCGAGCGACGAACCGGGCTCGTTGAATGCGATGTGCCCATCGCGCCCGATGCCAAGCAGCTGGATGTCTATCCCGCCGGCTTGTCCTATGGAGGCTTCGTACTCGGAGCAGGATGCCTCAATGTCCTTTACAAGTCCGCCTGGGATGTGTACGTTTTTGGGATCGATGTTCACATGCCTGAGTAGATTCTCGTCCATGAAGTAACGGTAGCTCTGAGGATGTTCCGGCGCGAGGCCGTAGTACTCGTCTAGGTTGAAAGTGCGTACCCCCCCAAAGTCGAGGCCTTCCTCCCTGTGCATTCGCGCAAGCTCGCGGTATATCCCAAGCGGGGTGCTCCCGGTAGCGAGGCCGAGGACGGAGTCGGGCTTCCGTCTCAATTGGGCTGCGATGAGCTTAGCCGCAGCGTTACTCATTTCAAAGTAGCTCGGCGCGATCCGGACTCTCAAATTCAGTCTCTTAATCTCATGCGTGGTGCGGATTAAACTTTATCCGACTATTCTGGAAATCTGGCGAATCCCGAATGTTTTGGTGAAACATTTGCATCTATGTGAACTTGGACTCCAATTGTCAAAGAGTTTTGCTGAATGCGTAGACTATTTTCACAGGCGAGATTAATCCTCCAAAGTATTATCTCGGTTGACCTCACTTGAGGGAGCGCTTTAAACTGGTTTCATTCCCACCAACGTAAATACCACTTTGATTCTACGCCGTTCAAATATGGACATTTTTAACATATTACAGAGTATCCACCGTTCCTACAATCACTCTCAAGCTGGTTCTGCCTAAACTTTGATTCTGTTTTGGATTTATTACCCAGAAAAATTAATACTGCAAGCATTTCAGCTATTTACAGACTCGTCGTTCTTTCGTTGAGAATCTTAATATCTCTCGGATCTTATGATTGCTAAACGGAGTAAAAAAACCCACAGAGCAATTGAAACCCCTGGACAATTTGCCCTACTCGGTGACGAGTAGGTTTACTCCAACATTTCTATGCGTTTGTTGCGCAGCCAAAGATTTTCTGAAGTAGGGCAATGAGTTCCGAAAGTACCTGTAGACCTATTGGAAAACAATTGGAAAATGCGGAAAAAAAATCTTGGAAATTATACTGCCAATTCAGATCAGATTCTACTGCTATTCATTTTCGTTTCTTCATTAAATCTAAGACAACTCAGTAGCTCTATCTAATAGATCTCAAGTTGAAAAAATTTCACGTACACGCTAATTCCGGATCCCCATCGGAATTACTTTCGAAGATCTTGTTCCCGGAGGAGCTCTGAGCGCTGGGAAACGGCATCTCTTCCACCTTTCGCTTCGCGCAATCACCTTCGACCCGGTCTTTTTCAAGGATTTTTCCGGCATAGCGATTTACAACAATGGCGAAGACTATCGATAGCCCCAGACCGCTCAGGTGAGCGATCTTCAGATACAGCGCAAACAGTCCAGGTTATCTGGGGTAAATGCAAAAATTATAGAGGGAAGGCGAATTCTGTAATCTACCATGAACGCAAAGGTAGCTTCGAATGTCACGGCAGAACTGGGCGAGGGTCCGAGTTGGGACGCAAGGACTGGTATTCTGTATTGGGTCGATATTAAAGGAGGTCGAATTTATGCCCACAAACCGGGTAATGAATCAGACGATATTGTTGCATCAACGAAGGGCGTAAGCAGCGTTGTCCCGCGGGCTGGAGGCGGTTTTGCCCTAACTTCGAGACATGGATTCTACTCGTTGGATCTCAAAACCGGGAGAATCGAACCCCTTACAGAAGAGGTCGAAATAGATCTAGAATCTAACAAGTTCAATGACGGTAAATGCGATCCGGCCGGTAGGTATTGGGCTGGAACGATGGATCAAACCGAGAAGAGCCCGTCGGGATCACTATATCTTCTCGAAAAGGGAAGTAAGCTCAAGAAAGTATTGTCTAACATAACCGTCTCAAATGGGCTGGGATGGAGCCCGGACCACAAAACGATGTATTACATCGATTCCCCAACGAAGAAGGTACGGTCATTCGATTATTCGTTACCGACCGGGGAAATTTCTAACCAGCAAGTAGCAGTAGATTTTGTACGGTCCGGTCAGATCGGTGATCCCGATGGAATGGCGGTAGACAATGAGGGAATGATCTGGGTTGCACACTGGGGAGGAGGAAGAGTAACGAGATGGAATCCATCAAAAGGGGTATTGTTGGACACCCTTCAAATTCCAGCGGACCAGGTGACGTCAGTTTGTTTTGCCGGAGAAAATCTGGACGAGCTTTACATAACTACTGCCCGTGATGGTTTGGATGAGAAGACGCTTGCGTCCAAACCGCTTGCAGGTAGTTTGTTTGTTTCCAACGTGGGTGTGAGAGGTCTTCCAACTTACCCGTTCGAGGGTTGATGTAGTTAGTTACTTTGGGGCTTCATTTTTTCCAGAACCTTGATCACGCTGGAAGAGTCGACGTTTCCTAGACCTGATTTTACAGCTTCGGAAAAGACCTCAGAAGATGCCTTTACACTTACTGATGGCAAGCCAAGTTCTTTCTCGGTCTGAAGAAGAATTCTCAGGTCTTTTTCAAGAAGCCAAGTTTGCCACCCCGATCCAAAATTCTGAGAGGCAATCTTTGGAGCCACACGTCTGAACGCAAAAGAGTCACCAGCACTCGTCTTAATTACATCTATTATCTGAGTAGAATCAACACCCAGTGCGGCGGCAAGCTGCATGGCCTCTGCGCTTGCAAGGGTGTTAGATGAAACAAGAAGTTGGTTTACTAGCTTTGCTCCCGTCCCTGAGCCAGAAGATCCCATATAGAATATGTTTTTTCCGAGCGCTCTAAATACGTCATTGCCTTTCTCGAACGCGTCTCGATTGCCTCCAACCATGAAAGTCAGAGTCGCATTAGTCGCGCCTTCTGGACCTCCACTAATTGGAGCGTCAAGATATTCGATTCCAATTGTCTCAAGTTTTGAATAAATGTTCCTCGTTGATTTCGGGTCGATAGTACTCGAATCTATGATTATCCGGATCTTGGTATGATCACCCAAAGCAATACCTTCATTTCCAAATATCACCTCAGTCACATCTTTTGGCGTTGGGAGGCATAGAAGAACTGTCTCAGACTCATCTGCGACCTGCCTCGGGTTCTCGCAGAACCTGGCCCCTTTTTCCAGCAAGGTACCAGCTGCATTCTTGTTCCTCGCAAAGATATTTAGGGCATAACCGGCAGTCAACAGATTCATCCCCATCGGCATTCCCATCTGCCCGATACCGATGAGACCTATCGACTTCATGACAAGAAATTCCTAATTGGAGTTATGAGAATTCAGTTGGGATGCAAAGTGTTTTGAGACTCAAATCAATTCCGGAGATCTCGCTTGCTTTCTGATTTCTTTGTGGCGGAAATGATCGAAAGTACGTCTCTATCCTTGAGTTGGTAATCTACCGGAAGTCTCAGACCGGTTCGCGCATCAACCGCATAAATTAATCCGCGAGCAAGATCAGAATGTATCGAGTGTGCAAGGTCAGTAACCGTTGTTCCGCTCTGCATCAGGAATACGTCGGGCAGTATGTTTCCGGAGTTATCTGAAAACTTTGTAGCGTCTGAAACTGGATAGACAGCATTCATCCTAAGAAGCTTAAAGACTCCAACATTGATCGCAAACTGGACACCGGTTCGCATGTACTCTCCAAGTATTGCTTTGCTAATGTGAGAGAGCGCCCACTGCTGCTTGTCCGTCAACTTGGCTCCTTTTACTAGATCAAACCGCTCTTCGCCTGGAAGGTAAGTTATCGCTCCGCTCTGCTCGGCCCTTCTCAAGGTGAGCTCGGACTCTGCGCTACAAGGGACGACGATCATATCATGGTAGGCCTCTCTGATTTTCTCGAAATTTTTCGTCGCCTCCGGCACGTCTATCTTGTTCGCGACTATCAGGGTTGGCTTTGAAACCTCCCTCAAAGTCCAGGCAAACTCTCTCCGCTGGTCGTCGGTCCACCTTTCCGCTTCTTCACCGTAGAGTTTGTGCTTGCTCAGCGCCTCTATGACATGCGACCTGCGGACTCCCACGCCCTGCATTATTTCACTCACTGTTTCACCAAAGTCAGACGTTGGAGATCCCTTCATGGTCCGGATAATTCGGTCGAAGCTGTTATCGAGAATCTTCAGATACCACATTGCCAATTCCTCTTCAATATCTGAAATGTCTGCAACAGGATCGCCAGCGCCTGGACTTGCGATCTTGCCATCTGCATCGATACTACCAGAAGCATCGACGATATGAAGGAGGGCGTCTGATTGTGCGGCAACAGAAAGAAATTGATTTCCGAGCCCGCGTCCCTGCCACGCTCCTTTGATTAGACCGGGGAGATCGATTATCTCGATAGGAATGATCCTCCATCCATCCGTGCAGGCAGAATTACGAGGGTTGTCGGTTTTCATTCCAAGCTCTTTGTGAACGCAAAGAGTAGCCGCATGACCGACGCCTGTATTCGGAGCTTTTGTTGTGAACGGATAGTTACTCATTTCAGCGCTTTGAGTGGTCGCCGAGTTGAAGAAAGTCGTTTTCCCGGTGTTGGTCTTTCCAATCAGACCGATCTTAACCATTGGCATTTTTTCGACAGCTGAGTTACATTGTTCTAGTCCATGATAAAATCATTCGCTATCAGAAAAAAGGCCAACATCTTTAAGAATCAATTCGTAGCTCCTCTTGCGACTCGCGCATATCAATTTCTGGTGTGGCAGAGAACTTTTCGTAGTTTGCTGGGGTAGAATCGAAGAAAGACATGAGAGAGACTAAAACTCAGAGCGGAATTATCATCCGAAACGGAAAGAAAATCACAGTCTCACATCGAGGAGGCATTCTCGTTAAAACAGGGTCTTACTCATTGGCTCTCGATCCGAGAAGGGCTTCAAAGTCAGATTATTCGTTTGTCTCCCACGCTCACATCGATCACGTGCACAATCCCGACGGTAATTCTAAACTGATTGCTAGCAAGGAGACGGTCGAACTCGCAAAGGTCCGAGGGTATGATCTGAAAGGAGCGGTTGAAGGAATAAACGGAGTCGATTTAGTAAACGCAGGTCATATTCTTGGTTCTCGGGCGATTTTGATCGAGGACAGCGTTTTCTACACCGGGGACTTTTCCACCAGGGACAGAGGGTTTCTGAAGGGTTCGCCGGGCGTGAAATGCGATACCCTGATCATGGAGACCACCTACGGAAATCCAAGGTATGTCTTTACTGATACGGAGAAAATTGTCTCGCAAGTGAGCAGGCTAATCGCGGATTGTTTTCACAGATGCCGCCCCGTTGTACTTACAGGATATACGCTCGGAAAAGCCCAGCTGATCACCCACCTTTTCAGAAATTGGGAGCCGATTTATCTTCACGAGTCTGTTTTCAAGATGAACGAGGCTCATATCGACCTCGGCGTAGGTATTCCGAAACATGATTCATACAGTGCAGGCGGAAAACGTCACTCGGTTCTGACAAAGCGCCCCTGGATTATGATATCACCCGCGTCCTCGGGCAGATCTCAATTCATCAAGACCCTGCGAGAAGAATACGGGGCAGTCGTGATCGCTTTCACAGGCTGGGCTGTCGATCGAGGCTATAGTTACATGATGGGTGTTGATTATGCTTTCGACCTGAGCGATCACTGCGATTTTACGGAGCTGGTCCAACTAGCCAAATACTGTAACCCGTCGAAGATCTATACCGTGCACGGATTTGCGGCAGAGTTTGCGGAACACTTGAAATTTCTAGGGTTTGATGCCGAGCCGCTAGAAGGAATCGAACAGAGTACTTTGACGAGCTACGCCTAAATTTTAGACACTTGCTCAGGAAACGTCTATGCGAATCTTGGTACCATCGATTTCCGCTTCCGTCCAGGACTCACTTTCAGGTGGTAGATCGGGGAATAGTTCGACTTTCTTTACTCTCACAAGGAAAGCGAGTTCCTCTTTTTTCGATTCCAACAACTTGACCGTCTGATCTCCGAGTCCAGCAATCTTTGCCGAATTGAGTACGTCTGTCGGATTGAACCCTTTTTCCTTGCGAAGTGATTGGAGATTTCTAGCTATGTCTCTCGTTGTGCCTTCAGCAATAAGTTCATCGTCCCGAGATACGTCCAGCGCTACAACGACGCCGTAATTTTCAGATACAACATATTTAGGATCTGCAACCGAGAATTCGAAGATAACGTCAGACTCTGTAATCTCAAAATCCTCCATCCCAGCAAGTTTTACTTTTCCCTCTCTTGCCAGCTGGCTAAAGAGAGAAGCTGCATCGGTAGATGCGAGTTTGGCTGCGACCTCGTTCATTCTACTCTTCGCTCTGGGGGCAACGAGCTGGAAATTTGGTTTCACAGAAACCTTGATCGGGGTTTTCTTCGGATCAGTTTCAAAATCGGCCGCAGCGAGGTTTACTTGCTCCAGCAGTATCCCCTTATCCGGAGAGACCAAGTCAATCTCTGCCTCGCCCATCAAATAAACAGCCTTTCGTAGCGGCCATCGCCGCTTCACTTTTCCCTTCATTCTCGAAGAGTTTGTGAGCGATACAAGATTGGACAAAAGGTCGAACTCCGCTTCGAGATGATCGTCCCGGAATTGCGCCTCGGATTCGGGCCAAACACGAAGGAGAAGAGCATCGACTCCGAAACATTTGCTTGCCAAATATTCAGTAACAAAAGGCGCTACAGGATGCAGCATCACGTCTATTTCATAAAGAACTAGTCCGAGCACAGAATAGATAACCTGTCTTCTCCGTTTGCTCTCGTCGGTTTCCTCCAACATCTCACCACGAATAATTGGAACATAAGTCTGGCTGAGCAAATCTATAACGAAATTCTCAATTGCCCTAACTGCTTCAGAATACCGAGCGTCGTTGTAGGTTTGCGTGCACTGGTCGATCAAAAGTCCAAGCTTGGACAGTAACCACCTGTCCTGCTTCCTGAAAATAGTATCATCAACCTTTTTCAGGTGCTTCACTGCGTCCTCCGGCGAAGAAAAAAGGAACCCGTCAAAGCTAGCATTCTGCAGGTAGAAGACATGCATGTGGTAAAGGGTATTCAATATCTGATAAGGCCGCGTGACCATCTCGGCCTTGCTGAAATTTATCGAGTCAATGGGACTGGCTTTCCAGTTCAGGTAGAGCCTTACGAGATCGACAGAAGTTGCTTTCAGCAGCTCTCTAACAGGAACGAAATTTCCCTTGCTCTTGCTAAGTTTCTCCCCTTTCTCGTCCAGAACGTGCCCCATGAAGAGAAATGCGCTGTACGGAGATTGCGCCTTCATCGAGAGAATTACGTTCTCGATTAGCAAACTGTACGCCCATCCCCGTGTCTGATCTATTCCTTCGGTAAGAAACGGCATCGGAACGAATTCGTGATACTCTTTGTCAGTGTGACCGGCATAAGGCGCTGCACCACTGTTGTGCCAAGTATCGAGGACGAAAGGCTCTCTTGCCATATCGGAGCCGCACTTTGGACAGGGAATGATTATTCGGTCTATCCAGGGCCGATGAAGCTCAAAGTCTTGACCATCGGGCAGAGACTTTGCCCTTGAAACTATCTCGCTTCGAGTGAACAATCCTAGTTTCTCCTGACAGCTTGGGCAACGCCAGATCGGCAGAGGAGTTCCCCAGACTCTTTCCCGAGAAATACACCAAGGCCTCTTCTCTTTGACGATCTCAATGAATCTGTTTCGCGGGGCATCAAAGAAATATTCAACGTTAGATGCACCGTCCACTGCAAGATCTTTCAATCGCTCTACGAAGTAAAAGTACTCACGTCGAGCAAGCCAGACTAACCGATCACCTGACCTCCAGCAAACTGGATATTCATGTTTCAGCTTCCCATAGCGTAGTAAAACACCTTTTTCCTTTAGGGCATCAGCGACCTTCTGGTCAGCATCGCGGACAAAAA
Organism: Nitrososphaerota archaeon; assembly: GCA_013288145.1. The sequence continues at coordinate 95,991 of JABDCJ010000001.1, forward strand.
GGCCAGCAAACGCGCCTGCCTTCTCTGTGAAGACTGCTTGATCGTCTATTGGATTGAATATTGGAATACCTCGCTTTCTCGAAACTTCAAAGTCGTCTTCTCCGTTTGCCGGCGCCATGTGAACGAGACCGGAGCCCGTCGTCACGTCGACAAACTCCTCAGCTACGATCGAGTGAACTAGCGTACTCTCGAAGTCAATTCCACCCTGCTCTGGAACGAGATCTGCAAGTGGATAGTCGTAGCGCAATCCCTCCAGCTCTTTGCCACGGACTTTCCTCTTAACCTCAAAGTTCTGTATCTTCAATTCTTTCATGACTGCTTCGAGCCGATCAGCTCCCACAATCCAAGTCTCCCGGGTCGGCTGTATCAAGACATAACAGTAATCGGAATCGGGTTTTACCCCCACAAGTTCGTCCGTGATTACCGTGAAAGGCATGGTCGTCCATGCCACGAGATATGTGGACTCTTTCTCGCGGATCTTCATCTTGAAGTACATCGACGGGTCTTCGAGATTTTCATACCCTCCAAGGGCTACCTCTCCAGCACTGAGTGAAGTCTGACATTTAGGGCAGAAGGGGGTCACGCGATATCCTTCCGAGAGGATCTTATTTTCCCAGGCAGACTTCAATATCTGCCACTCTCTTTCTATGTACTTGTCGTGATAAGTCCAGTAAGCGTTCTCGTCATCGATCAGGAGGCCTATCTGATCATCTGACTCTCGCCAAACAACGTGATAGCGCAAGACCATCCGTTTGCAAGTATCCACCAGGGTTTCCATTCCGATTTTCTTGAGATTGGCGGTCTTGTTCCCTGTTAGTCCGAGTTCCTTTTCAGCTTGAAGCTCAACCGGCAACCCTTGAGTATCCCAGCCACCCCGGAAGTCAATGTACGTGCCTCTCAACGTTTCAAAGCGATACCATAGATCCTTCATTATCCTGCCGCGCAGGTGGCCCATGTGAGGCTCACCGTTCAACGTCGGCGGACCATCAACGTATCCGACTTGCTTTGTTTGCCTTTGAGAGAATTTTTCTCGGATCTTCTCTCTAATTTTCTCAGTTCTCCATTTCTCGCGTACTGCGTTTTCGATTTCTTGCCCATTGTACGAGTTTGAAAGGAGACCTCCTTTCTCAGTAGATTTTACTTGCGAGTTACTCAAAACTGGAGGCTCCTAAAGAAACTGAGTTGATTCGCAGGCAATCTTCGGGTAGTTTTTCCAAGAAAATAATGGTGGGCGGGGAAGAAAAGCAAAAGGATCTATCA
>JABDCJ010000002.1:0-5023 GCA_013288145.1 Nitrososphaerota archaeon
CTAACACAACAACTGGATCAGGTTGTTGCAATGTACCAAGCGCTGGGTTGGGGAAGAGCGAAGACGATGAGTTTTGTACTCTCGCCTCTAACTCTCGCAATTCGCATGTGGGAAAGCGCAGAGTGCATGGGACAAAAGTCCGACAAACCCACCGGCCATTTCATTAGGGGACACATGGTTGGAGTCGTAGAAGGGATGTTCGATGTAGAGTGCAAGTGCATTGAAACAAGCTGCCTAGCAAGAGGAAATCCGTACTGCGAGTTTATCCTAGAAGAAAAGAAACGCGGCGTTTCAAAGTAAAACTTACCGGTTGCAGGTAAAGTCTCAGCCTCAAATTCTCGACTAGGGTTTCCCTATTTTTGCTAGAATGTGCAAGATTTTTCTACTGCCTTGATTGAGAAAAATCAAGGCTTTTATATGATCACTGAAATTATTGACGCGATATTATTTGCCATTCTCGGTCTGGCAATAATTACATGGGTGGCGATCTTGATTCCAGAATTAAACAAGTTTTTGCAAGGGCACAAACGGATCGCGGCGATAATTGCTTTTGTCTTCAACGCTGCACCTGTTCAGCAGGACCTGCCCCGTATGTCCCCGCCCGTTCGGATAATTACTGAGCGATTAATACCAATCATCCTCTGGCTCTTGATCATTGTGCCGATGATTGTTTTCCCGATAATACTGATCATTTTTCCGCTCCTCCATATTCCCTGGAGTTACCTGCTTCCTCCGACGCCCTAACTGATCTGCTTGCAGTATGGCGGCTGGAACCGCCGTGAGAAAGATTCTATCCAGATTCTCGGATGCGAATTGTCATTCGTGAGACACCATGATCTGGTGGGAATAATGTAACAATCAGATCTCCGGTCTCGAGGGAGAAAAGATGTACTTTTGACGATTACATTAATCCAATTTGTTTCATGAGTCCAACTTGATCGTAGAATAGCCTCTCCTCTGAAATTTCTCCTTTGTCATCCCAAGTTGCTACTGTGCAGAACTCAACATGGAAACTCTTGCCCGTGGGCGGGATGACTTTTCCATCCCCCATCTTCATGGGACCTTTCATCGTTCCAGTAAAATCTGCTACAGAACAGGTATGGTTGCCCTGCCAGAAGAAGATCTTGTAAGGCCGATTTGTCAGACGGTTATCAGGAAAAGTTTTGAAGAATTCAACGGATTCCAAGTCATGGTTGTGTCGCCCTTTTGTGGGCAGAGGCTGACCTGGCCAGTATACGAGTACATTTTCGGTGTGACGTTTTCTGAAAGTATCCCAAAGCGTGCTTCCGGGTCCGGCATTCCATGCATCATCCAATGTCTGCATCAACTCCGCTGGATTCATTGTCGATTGGCTCATAGAAGATCAGGCCATGGAAGACGGATGAGTTACCTTATACTTATCGAAAGATTAGAGCCCCTTAGTCAAACTATACCGGATTATAGAAGATTGTAATTTCTTCTATTCTAGTACATTTTCGATGTGACTTGATCTGAAAGTTTCCCAATACTTACTTTCTCCTGTCAGACATTCCATGGGTACAAAGTCTGCTAAGATCCGGTTGATTCATAGTAGATAATCCAATACAAGATCAAGCAACGAACCCGAGATGAGTTACCTTACATTTGTCGAATGGTTGCAGACCCCAATAAACATTAGAGGATCATGTTCACGATTCCAATAATTTCGAAAGATTAGGGCACATGATTGATAGAAAATACAATCAGAATTCCATTCTAATCAACAGTTTCAGGTATCGACATTTTCACACTCGTACTAACTGCGGAGTCTTTCAGCTACATAGAATATGGTAGACTCTATATAGTCCACATTAGACTCCATATAGTAGGAATAAATTAACTCGTAATATTGTAATCATTTCTATGAATGTTCACCTAACTAGGTCCAGATCACGTAAATCTTTGGCTGTCGTCATGCTGCTGTTCAGCGTCTCTTTTGTTATCCTCGTTATTCCGGCTCAATTATTTCGCTCATCAAGTGATAGCTTGATCGGTCCAACTACTTTGCCCAGTACTACTTTGGTTTCAGCTCCCCCCGCGTTCACAAAAGGACCGGACGACGTAACCCTAGTTGTCGCTCCCGGGCTCGACGGAGGGAAACCGACGATCTGGACCAACTTTCAGAACGGGATCAATGCAGACGGAACGCCAGGCCCTTGTTCCGCTTCTCCGACCTGTTCGATTACCAACGGCACTTCAATAGGTGCGACGCAGACTTCGATAGCAGGTTTCGACCTAGCCACCGGTAAACTCGTAAAAATAATCAACGTTACCGGCAAGTCTGACGGCTTGAGGTTCAATCCGAGTACCGGAGGACTCGTAAGCACAATGAACGAGGACTCTCATTCTTCCCTAAATCTGATCAATCCGTCATCGGGGATGGTGACGAATTACACCTACAGTCCGGACCCAGCTGTTTCTGGCAATGGCGGAACGGACAGCATCACCTTCCTCAATGGTACCATGTACCTTACACATTCAAACCCCAACGACACTAGACAGGCGGCGGAATTTCAGGTCACTCTAGACAATTCTTCTCATGTGGCGATGCTTACACCGGTTTTCTACGATAATGCCACAGCGACGGATGCCACTACCGGTGCAACGGTGCAACTTGCGTTGACCGATCCTGACACCAACTTTGTAATGCCCGCAAGCTCTCCCAGATTCGCCGGTGCCTTGGTCACGCTCAGTCAGGCTGATGGAAAGGTACTTTTCAGTAACGCTTCTTCTTCCAAGCCCTATGTACTGAATGTGACTGACAACAAAGCTGGCAACGTTCCACCTGTGGACGGTTTCGCTGTCGCGACCTCAAATCAAGGGACTCTATACGTAGTCGACTCGTCGGTCGGATCAATCGTGGCGCTTAACACGGCCGGGTGGCCGGCGGGAACCGTTTTCATCGGTGAAGCCAGCGACACGAAAAACCCCCTGGTTGGCGTTCTGGATCTTTCCACTGGAAAAATCACTCCGTTCACCAACTCGTTTGTGAATCCAAAGGAGATGCTATTCGTTGCTTCCGCTCAAAATAATACTCAAACAAGCACTTCTTCGACATCTTCCGTAAGTACTGTATCATCCTCATCATCTTTGTCGACATCCTCCAGCTTGGCAACATCATCCAGCTCTTCCGCAACGAGTTCTACATCCTCATCTCCATCCTCTTCTTCGTCGTCCTCATCTTCTTCGTCGTCAACATCGATCACCTCGCCCATCTACATCGTCGTCGCTGTTGTCGTAATCATGATAGTTGCAGCCGTGACCGCTATCATGAGAAGGGGCAAGCAGACAGGAACTTAGAATCCAATAGCTCTTAAGGTCCTGCCTAAATTGAATCGCCAATCAATTTAGGCGCTGCGAATTTTTTTGGACTGGTTCAGACCCAAGTACTCGCTCATCCAGCGAAATAAAGAACAGGATTCATTATTGAGACGCTTGTCGATGCACTAGTAGATAGCGTTGTCAAAAAATTGTCAACGGAGACCTACACCAATTGATCAGAATTTACCCGAGATCATGCATGAAAATGCGGGCCCGGAGGGATTTGAACCCTCGATCTCTGCCTTAGAGGGGATGCGTGTTACTTTAGCCGAAAGCTAACTGAAACTCAACGCCTTATCCATACTAGGCCACGGGCCCAACAAAGTATCCTTATTTTTCAAATGGATTTTCTTGGCAGATGTTTTAAGCGGTTCTCTAAAATCTGGATAGAATTCCAGAAAATCAGGAGTTGTTAGACATTTGTTTGACCAGCTCTTGAGCTCTATCGAACCTGATCTTTCTTTCATCTACCATCTTTTGCGCGATGATATCGATGAGACCGCCGGTTGCTCCAGCAGAGGCTGCCACGTTACGCGCATGAAGCTTCATGTGTCCACGCTGAATTCCTTCCGACGAAAGGGCTCTCAATGCAGCAAAATTCTGCGCCAATCCAACAGATGCTATAACCTCGCCGAGTTCGACTGCACTTTTTACGCCCAGAATCTTGACACATGCTTTCGCCACTGGATGAACAGCAGAAGCGCCTCCGATGAGACCTACTGCGACCGGCATCTCTATAGTGCCTACAAGATTCCCTTCCTGATTCAACTCATAAGTTGTGAGAGACCGATAAGCCCCACTTCTTGCGGCATAGGAATGAGCCCCAGCTTCTAAGGCACGGGTGTCCTGTCCCACGGCCAGAGCTGCTGCAATCACTCCATTCATGATTCCCTTGTTGTGCGTTGCGCAACGGTACGGATCGCTGTCTGCAAAAGCAAACGCGTCGACTATTCCCTCCGCAATCTCTGATCCACCTAGGAGTTCTTTATCAAAAGTAGCCGTACTTCTTACCAGGCGCTTGGTCGCGAGGTTGGAAATAATCCGAAGAAAAACCCGCCCCTTTGCAATTTTCTCAATATCGGGAGCGATTGCTTCTGCCATTGTGTTTACGGCATTCGCACCCATCGCGTCCCTGCAATCTACAATCAGTTCAGAAATCACCATCGGACCTCTCTTTGTATCAATGACCTTTACTTCCAGATCTTTTGCACCACCGCCGACGGAGACAAGCTTCGGATCCTGCTCATTGGCCTTTCGAAGCAGTTCTTCTTTATGAAGAAGAATATCCATGCGGGCGCGGTACGGAGCGATTACACGGACAGTCTGAATCTGCCCAATCATTACTGGACCGGTATTGCTAGTCTTGAAGCCACCATGCTTTCTCGCCATTTTAGCTGCATTGCTGGCAGCGGCAACGACGGACGGTTCCTCGATCGCCATTGGAACGAGGTAGTCCTTACCATTAACTAGAAAGTTAGTTGCGATGCCTAGTGGAATGGGGATAGCTCCAATTACGTTCTCTATCATTCGATCGGCAACATCAGCAGGAAGACCTGAAAACGAACCAATAGAGTCAGCATCTTTCGCTTCTAAGGAAGCAAATGTCTCGACAGCTTTCAATCGCTCTTGAACAGGAAGCTTGTCTCCGTCGGCGGTGGTGCAAAAGATCTGGAAGTAAAGGTCA
>JABDCJ010000002.1:5033-97210 GCA_013288145.1 Nitrososphaerota archaeon
ATTTGGAATTTCTGAACTCGGCAATTTTCAAGACCCGCAATCTCCCCACACTATTTAACCGAATTTGAAAGGGATGTAAATCGCTACGGCGATCAACGTTACGGAAAAATCCAATTTCTTTTTCGGATCTTTTCGATCGAGGTCTTCCCTTCGATCCTATTATACAAAACATAAAAGGGACAAAGGAAAGTTAGCTTGATTACCGTAATTTTTCTTCAATAGGAAAAGAAATTTGCGTTCCGCAGACCCTTAACACTAGAGTTTGATCATACTTTGCCGAAATTAAAGAACATTCAGGAAATAATGGGCACTATTTCGAACAAGAACCAGGTTCGAAACTTTGGAGTTATCGCTCATGTTGATCACGGAAAAACAACGATGAGTGATAGTTTACTTGCAGCTGCTGGAATGATCGCTCCTTCGGTTGCTGGCCAGGCTCTGGCTTTGGATTCAATGCCTCTTGAGCAGTCGCGGCAAATGACAATCAAAGCTGCAAACGTTACTCTCTATTACGAAGAGGATGGAAAGCCCTATGTTTTGAACATGATCGACACTCCCGGCCACATTGACTTTACTGGCAGGGTCACGAGGTCACTTAGAGCTATAGACGGCGCTGTCGTTGTTAGTGACGCTGTCGAAGGCATAATGACGCAGACTGAGACTGTAACTCGTCAGGCTTTGGAGGAGAGAGTCCGACCTGTTCTTTACATCAATAAGATAGATCGACTGGTCAAAGAGCTTCGTTTGGACAAAGATGCAATGCAAAAATGGATTGCCAATATTGTCAGCAATTTCAACAACCTAATAGAAACTTACGCCGAACCAGAGCTCAAACAAAGATGGAAGGTGTCAATAGCCGATAGTAGCGTGTCTTTCGGCTCGGCCAAAGACCGTTGGGGTTTCAACGCCGGTATCGCGGCGAAAAAGGGTATCAACTTTGGTGATGTTTACAATGCGTATACTTCAGGAGACGTTGCGGAGCTAGCAAAGAGAGCGCCGCTTCACGAAGCAGTTCTCGGCATGGTTATCAAACACCATCCACCTCCGCATGTTGCTCAAAAGTACAGGATTCCACGTATCTGGCATGGTGACCTGACCAGCGACATTGGAAAATCTTTGCTAACATGCGATGACAACGGGCCCATCGTAATGATGATTACAAACATCAACGTGGATCCCCAGGCAGGAATCGTCGCAACTGGAAGATTATTCTCTGGAACCGTTAGGGACGGCGACAGTGTCTATCTCCTGGGAGCGAAGAGAGAGGAGAGGATCCAGTCAGTAAACTTCTACATGGGCGCTCAGAGAGAAATGGTTGGGCAACTGACAGCCGGCAACATTCCAGCGCTTTTAGGGCTGGAGCATGCAAGGGCAGGAGAAACTATTTCCCCAATAAAGGACATTGCAACGTTCGAGTCAATCAAGTACGTTTCAGAGCCTGTTGTTACTATTGCGGTTGAACCGAAGCATCCGAAGGATCTTCCTAAACTCGTCGAAGCGCTCCGGCGGCTCAACATTGAAGATCCAAATCTGGTCATTCGTATTAACGAGGAAACGGGTGAGCAGCTCCTGGCGGGTATGGGTGTGTTGCATTTGGAGATTGCGACGACCCTAATTCAAGATCAGAAGATCGAAATCGTTACCAGTCCTCCGCTTGTAAACTACAGGGAAGCGGTGAGGAGTAAATCGGGACCAATAATGTCTCGTTCGCCCAACAGACACAACAAGATCTTCATCCGGATCGAACCCCTTCCGGCCGATGTGATCGAACTCATCAGAACGGGTCAGCTGAACGAAAACACTGACAAGAAGACGGTTGCCAAGGTCTTGAGAGAGCATGGTTGGGACGCGGACGAGGCGCGTTCGGTTGTCACAATCGACGAAAAAGGAAACATGCTGCTAGAGGAGACGAAAGGAGTCCAGTTCCTGCAAGAGTCGATGGACTCGATAAGAGCAGGCTTTAATGACGTAATGACTAATGGTCCGCTTGCTTACGAATTCTGTCGAGGTTATAAGATCGTCTTAACACATTATGTGCCCCACGAGGACCCTGCACACAGAACTTATGCTCAGCTCATGCCTGCAACACGGAGAGCAATACTCGGCGCTGCCCTAACTGCGGATCCGACTTTGCTGGAGCCCATACTCGGAATCGAAATAAAATGCCCTGCAGAACAAATTGGGCCTATCGCAAGCGTGATTTCTGGTAAGAGAGGAAAAATGCTCAACGTTGAGCAGAAGGAAGTTATTACCATAATCCAGGGGGAGATTCCTACGTCTGAGACATTCGATCTCTCGGAAACTATGAGAGGAGCCACTGCTGGAAAAGCGATGTGGAATACTTACTTCAAGGCATGGCAGCCGGTTCCGCAGTCAATGCTTCTGAACATTGTGCGCGATATTCGAAAGAGAAAGGGTCTCTCTCCGGATCCGCCGAATCCGAACGAATTCATAGACAAAGAGTAACTTCTCGGTTTCTTCATCCGAGAGGGTGACTTCAGTTTCAACTGGAAGGATCATAGTGAACGGGTTATTGTGCGGAGTCGAATCTTTCCTTGCCTGAGACCCTTCACAATATTCTGATCTTTGACTATGACGGCACGCTGACATACGAAAGTAACGAAGTTCCACAGGTCACCAGAGACGCCCTGAAAAAAATGAAAGAAAAGAAACTTGCGACTCTAGGGATCATCTCTGGTAGGGACTTGCCTTTTCTGCAAAAGGTCGATCAAAATCTTTCAAGCGTCTTTTCTTTCCTGATTGCCGAAAACGGCGCGATTTCCTATTTTTCCGATCTAAAGAAAAAGGAAGTCTTGGGCAAGGATTGGTCAGAAAAAGCCAGACGTTTGCTCTCAACATCAGGAATACCGATGCATTTCGCCGAGGTGATGTTCGCAACGGGAATCGAAAATGCTCCAAGGGTGTCGGATTTTCTGACAAAAGTCGGACTCGAGGCGAAACTTGTACCCAATAGGGACTCATTAATGGTCTTGCCGCCGGGCGTTGACAAAGGGACTGGTGTGGCGGCTACTGTTCAACATTTTGGAACAACGAAGAAGCACTTCCTCACCTGCTTCGGGGATGGTGAAAACGACCTTGCTCTCTTTGCCCCCGCTGATCTAGGGGTCGCTGTGGCCAACGCCGTAGATGCCCTAAAGAAGATAGCTGATGTGGTAACCGAGAAGCCGGGAGGATACGGAGTTGCCGAATACCTCTCAGAGACTTTTCTCCTTGAGGAGCCTTGAGGGCTAAAGATTAAAATCATGGAAAGGGATTCGGACTAGGCTACTCCCGCTGGCAATGGCTTTTACCATAACTCGTCGGGAGAGTCGAATTCTAAATTTCAGGATCATCAATAACATGGCAATCGTTTTTCCCGTTACTACTGGCGAAATTCTGGCGGATACTGAGCTTGTGCTTTACAAAGCAGCAATCTTTTTTGCAATTATTCTGATCGGCTGGGTTGTTGGAAAAGTTCTAGGCCTTTTGGTTGGACGAGTACTTGCCCGTGCAGGTGGAGATTCTCTGTTAAAGCAAACGGTGATTGGCAGAGCTCTAATGCGAGCTGACTACGCGTCGTTCCGACTGGGAAATTCTATCACAAAATGGCTCATCTACCTCTCCGCTTTCCTTTATGCTCTGTACAGTTTGGGCTTGCCGGTACTGACTTCAAGTGTTGTGTCTTTTCTCGACTATCTTCCGGTAATTGTAGGTTCTGGAATTATTTTGCTGGCTGGTATGATTTTGTCTGATTGGTTAGGCGAGTTTGTAAAGAAAAGCCAGACCCCGGAAAAGCGCGAACTGTTTTACTTGAATATCGTCGGCGACACGATCAAGGTTGTTCTTTACTTTGTGACCATAACTCTGGCTCTCACACATCTGGGTGTTGATGTTACCATCCTGTACATTTTTGCTGAGGCTTTTGCTTGGGCAATTGCAATCTCTATCGGAGTTGCAGCTGGCATCGTTGTAGGCTGGACGTTGAAAGATAGGATTAAAGAATGGGTTTCATCGATATCCGCTGGCTGAGCACTTTTTGCGTTGCTTCTAGTAACTTTTTTACTTTAGACAATCTAGATTCCGTTACGATGTCTGAAAAATCGCAAGACACAAAAACTCGCGGCGCCTTCGCCGTTTTCGTCATCCATATTCGTGTGGAGAGATTTTTTTAGAAGGCACCTGACTTTGTGCGGGATGAAGCGAAAATACATGCGGGATATTTCGTATGACGCGTTATCGATCGGCATGTTGGTGAGTTTTGGAAGGATGTCTGAAGGCCTCGAATGTCGTATCGGAGGAAACTAGAAGCACCAAGGGTAGAAAGATCAAAACAACAAAATCGATTGCGAAGAGATTCCAAGAAATACCGACGGTGTATCTTAAAGTGAATCCGATATCGTCAGCACTCTGAAAGCTATTCGGAAAACCGCCGAATATGAGTAGGTAGTAAGTCCCAGGTGGATTGTATCCGAAATTCTCGTTGATGATCGTTCTGTTTGTGATTATGTTAAAATCATGAGTATTGTTATTCTGATCATAGTAAGAATTCGAAAGTCCTTCTATCAGAGTGAAATACCAGGAGCTCCCGCTATAATCCTCCTTAAACAAAGTGAGATTCGTTCCGGTTTTGATCAGGGATGTGAGGTTATCGAGGGTTAAAGTGCCGTCGTGATTCAAATGAATTGGTATGTAATAGCAACTAGCACCGTTGCTATCAATCGGAGGAGGGCAGATTGCTGAATACGACACAGCAGGGCTCGTTTGCGACCAATCATAATACGAGATATGATAAAGACCAAACGCGATTACGCCCAGGTTTGCCAAAAATGCGATCCTTTTTCTCGACAAAAGCAAATTCTTGGTATCCTCACCTACTGAATAGGTAGTTTCAGTCCGAAGTAAAATATCCGAATAATTACTGTACTGGATCCCGCGATGATCAGACTACCCCTGAGTTCCTCTAAAATTCATTCTTCAAGTAAAATATAGAGCAGGAAAAAATCTCAAGATTCCTTCGCTTATGGTCTTTGTCTAAGTTGCTGCATGGTTCTTTATGCTCGCAGTTTCGCTCTGTTAGTTTTGTTCATGAGTAGAATTTTATTTGCAAGTTCATAATGGCTTTTCATGAGTTCTCTCGTTGCATAAGATTCGAGAGTTTTTTCGATTTTAAGATCTAAGGGATTGGCTTCATTGATGCCGTGAGGTAGGATAGAGCCACTGTACTGATTGTTTTATTTAGGAACTTTAAGAAGGGCTTTAGAGAATATATTGCCGTTCATTCGGTATTTGGTGATGGGTACCCGTTGTTTCAAGATCGTAAACTAACGAGAGTGAAGAGTCGCGCTAACACAGGATCTTTTATGATAATTTCGTATTCTCTGATATCTAAATCACACCAATGTTTGGCTTTGCGCCGGATCGATTCCTGTAAAACCTATTGCTAGTTTGGTGTACTCTCTTTTGTTCGATCGAAAGTTTCTTCTTTGATTTGATAAGGGGGTGTACCGTTTGGAGCCGTCACGAATGGATGATTCGCAGGATTATCTTGAAGACGATCCTCTTTGGTACAAAGACGCGGTGATCTACGAAGTCCACGTCAAAGCTTTCTGCGACACTGCCGGAGATGGAATTGGCGATTTTAAGGGCCTGACATCCAAGCTTGATTATCTCAAGAGTTTAGGAGTCAACACTCTTTGGCTTCTCCCCTTTTACCCATCGCCCCTGAAAGATGACGGCTACGATATTGCCGACTATTTTGACGTCCATCCGCTCTATGGAACCTTGAGCGATTTCAAGGAGTTCATGAACGAGGCGCACAGTCGTGGCCTTCGAGTGATCACAGAGCTTGTATTGAATCACACTTCTGATCAGCATGCCTGGTTCAAGAAATCAAGGACCGCTGAACCGGGAACAAAGTGGCGGGATTTCTACGTTTGGAGCGACGCGCCGAACAAGTATCTCGACGCGCGGATCATTTTCAAGGATTTTGAAACATCAAATTGGGCTTACGACAATGTTGCCAAGGCTTACTTTTGGCATAGGTTTTATTCGCACCAACCCGATCTTAACTTCGAGAATGATTTCACTCAGAAAACAATGCTTAGCGTTGTTGAATATTGGATGAAAATGGGCGTCGATGGCCTTAGGCTAGATGCAGTGCCCTACCTGTACGAAAAAGACGGTACGAACTGTGAAAATCTTCCCGAGACTCATGATTTTCTGAAAAAACTTAGGGCGTTTATTGATTCGAGTTTCAAGAACAGAATGCTACTTGCCGAGGCAAATCAGTGGCCTTCGGATGCAGCTCAGTACTTCGGTAATGGGGACGAGTGTAACATGGCTTACCATTTCCCCTTAATGCCAAGGATGTTCATGGCAATCCAGATGGAAGATCGATTTCCCATCATAGACATTTTAGAGCAAACCCCCTCCATCCCAGAAAATAGTCAGTGGGGCCTGTTCCTTCGAAACCACGATGAGCTTACTCTCGAAATGGTCACAGATGAGGAGCGCGATTACATGTATCGAGTTTATGCAAAGGATAGACAGGCACGGCTTAATCTGGGAATCAGGCGAAGGCTAGCCCCGCTTCTTGGAAATGACAGGCGGAAGATCGAACTCATGAATATCCTTCTATTCACTTTCCCCGGCACTCCGGTCATCTACTATGGGGATGAGATCGGAATGGGTGATAACTTCTACTTGGGGGATCGAAACGGAGTAAGAACTCCTATGCAATGGAGCGCTGACATAAACGCCGGTTTTTCGAAGACAAATCCCCAGAAGCTCTATCTGCCGGTCATCATTGAGCCGCTCTACCACTACGAAGCAATCAACGTCGAAAACCAACAGAATGATCCTTCGTCTCTACTCTGGTGGACAAAGAGGATCATCGCCCTTAGGAAGAACTTCAAGGCTTTTAGTCGAGGATCGATCGAGTTTCTGTATCCTACCAATACGAAGATTCTATCGTATGTCAGAAAGCTAGGCGATGAGATACTGCTTGTAACAGTGAATTTATCCGGAAGACCTCAGGCGACCGACCTTGATCTCTCTAGGTTTACGGATCGTAGACCAACTGATCTTTTCGGCAGCGCCGTATTTCCTCAAATAGGTAACTCTGGATACCGTCTCACGTTTTCACCATACGGATATTACGTCTTTAACCTGAAATCAGAAAAGCGGTCTGAAGAAATTGCAAAACCGGCACAGATTCCTACTCTGGAGGTAAAGAAAAGACTCCTAGACACTTTTTCGGGAAGACCAAAAGATAGAATGGAGTCAGAAATTTTGCCACAGTATCTTCGTTCAAATCGCTGGTTTGGTGGAAAGGGAAGGATCATCGAGCAAATCAGGATACGCGAGGTCATTTCGTTCAAAGAGGATCCTGCGAGCGGCAACTCCCAGCTTATTGTTTTGATCGACGTCTACTATACGGAAGGTCTTCCAGAATCGTATTTGCTTCCTCTTACATATTCTACGGTTGATATCTCAGAACAACTAAAGGAAGCCGCTCGCAACTCAATCGTCGCCAGGGTTTCGATCGAAAAGAATACCCCGGGCGTATTGTACGACGCGGTGTATGACAAATCCTTCAGACTGAATCTCCTTGAATTCCTGGCAAAGGGTAAAGCGGCGACCGGGTCCCAAAGCGAATTGACTGGGGCGAGAATCACCGATGACCTTTCTGCGGACAAACTGCCCGAGAAGTCTACCGTCGTCGGGTTTGACCAGAGCAATACGTCAGTGATATACGACGACAAATTCATTCTGAAATTTCTCCGACGCGTCGAGGAAGGACCGAACCCGGAGGTAGAGATAGAAGCGGCCCTGCTCAAAAACAAGTTCGAATCGATCCCACGCCTAGTAGGTACGGTAGCTTACCGCGCGCCTGGGGCGGAGCAGGCTACCGTTGCAATCTTAGAGCAATATATTCGGAATGAGGGAGATGCATGGAACTTGTTTCACGGACAGTTCGAGCGCTTTCTCGATGATACCTTGTCCTCGGGGAAATTGCCCGAATCCCCGCTAAACCTGCCGATACTCTCGATCGCAGAATCAGATCTTCCAGAGGATATCTTGGAAGAACTCGGTTTGCCATTTGATGACTGGGTCAGGTTGCTTGGAAAAAGAACAGGTGAATTTCATCTCTCTTTGATAAAAGAAGAGGAAGATCCAAATTTCAAACCTGAACCTTTTGGATATCTCGAACAGGTGGCAGTCGCCCAATCGATGACAAGCTATTCGAATCGCATCTTCCAGCAATGCCGTAATATGGTGACGGCTATGCAACCTGATATCAAAAAGGAGCTCGATCTTATCCTCTCCCACCAGCAGGACATTTCAAAACGATTTGGAGAATTGAAGAGGGTAAAACTGGACTGTATGAGATCTCGAATCCACGGGGATTATCATTTAGGGCAGGTTCTTTTTACAGGAAAAGATTTCGTTCTCATTGACTTCGAGGGCGAACCCGCGAGATCATTAACTGACAGGAGACTGAAGAGATCTCCGATGAAAGATGTTGCAGGTATGATTAGGTCGTTCCACTATGCAGCTCTATCTGTCGTCTTGAAAAACAACAACTCGAAGATCAGGGAAAATCCAGAGCTTGCTCTTCGAGCTGCAACGATCTGGTACAAGGCCGTGAGCGCCCTGTTCCTTGGATCATACATTGCCACCGTAAAGGGTAGTCCAATTCTTCCGACTGATAAAATTGCGATATCTGTCCTGTTAGACGCTTATCTTTTGGAAAAGGTGATCTACGAGCTCGGTTACGAACTGAACAACAGACCTGACTGGATCTCCATACCGATTAAGGGACTTGAAGATCTGCTTGGAATAGAAATGCAACTTGCAGCTCCTGCCACAACATCTGCCGCAATTCCGCACAAGGAATTGGCCACGCAGGGTCCCCAAACTTGAATTTCCTAGTATTTTCTTCTTAATCTCCCAAAGTCCAATTACTGGCAGTTTACGCAAAAAGTTAAAGCGAAAAATTGGGGTTAAGGAAAAGCCACATGCGAATATGGCCAGGCTATTCCTACCCGCTTGGAGCTACTTGGGACGGAAAGGGGGTTAATTTCGCGATTTTCAGTGAAAATGCTACCTCGATTAACTTGCTTCTATACGAAAGTGAAAATTCACCAAATCCACACGATAAGGTCCCGTTAACAGAAAAAACCGGATTCGTCTGGCACTCGTATCTCCCCGATATTTTGCCAGGACAGCTTTATGCTTACTCGGTCGATGGCTCGTATGAACCTCAAAAGGGGCTCCGGTTTAGCAAGAATAAGGCGCTAATCGATCCCTATGCGAAAGCAATCGCGGGAACTATTTCGTGGGATGACGCAATGTTCGGGTATAAGATCGGAGATGCGAACGGAGATCTCTCCATTGACGAGCGGGACTCGGGACCGTTTCTGCCTAAATCAATCGTCATCGACACAAAGTACGATTGGGAGGGCGATACTCTCCTGCATACACCCTGGAATGATACAGTGATTTATGAGGTTCACGTCAAGGGAATGACAAAACTGCACCCTGACGTCCCCGAGGAACAGCGCGGGACTTACTCCGGTATCTCCTCTCCAAAAGTGATTCGTTATCTGAAAGATTTAGGCGTCAGTGCGCTTGAACTCATGCCAATTCATCATCACGTAGACAACAAGTTTCTAGTCGATGATGGATTGAAGAACTATTGGGGGTACAATACTATCGGATTTTTCGCACCTGATTCGAGGTACTCGAGCCGTGGCTTTATGGGCGGGCAAGTTGCGGAATTCAAAGATATGGTGAAGGCGTTCCACCGCGCAGGAATTGAAGTGATCTTGGATGTCGTTTACAATCACACGGCTGAAGGGAACAATCTCGGCCCCACCCTGAGTTTTCGAGGAATTGACAATACGACTTACTATCGCCTTTCTCCAGATAATCCTCAATTCTATGTCGATTTTACCGGGACAGGCAACAGCCTCAACATGCGGCATCCCAGCGTCATCCAGATGATCATGGATAGTCTGAGGTACTGGATTTTAGAAATGCACGTCGACGGATTCCGTTTCGACCTTGCCTCGACTCTTGCTCGGGAACTATGGGAGGTTGATCACCTTTCGAGCTTCTTCGAAGTCATACAGCAGGACCCCGTGATCTCCCAAGTAAAATTGATCGCAGAGCCGTGGGACTTGGGAAACGGCGGCTATCAGGTTGGTAACTTTCCGGCGCTCTGGGCAGAATGGAACGGAAGATATCGAGATTCCATCAGGCGATTTTGGAGGAGCGACGAAAGTCAGGTTCCGGAAATTGCTTACCGTCTAACCGGCTCCAGCGATCTTTACCAGGAAAACGGTAGGAGTCCGCACGCTAGCATTAACTTCGTCACATGTCACGATGGCTTCACTCTGCGCGATCTCGTGAGTTATAATTCGAAACACAACGAAGCCAACAAAGAGGGTAACCGAGATGGAATGGACGACAACATTAGTTGGGATATGGGAGAGGAAGGAGACACAAGCAATCTGGTTATTATCTCTGCACGAATGAAGCAGATGAAGAATTTCCTTTCAACACTCTTTCTTTCGCAAGGAGTTCCGATGATGCTGGGTGGAGACGAGATCGCAAGGACTCAGAACGGCAACAACAATGCTTACTGTCAGGACAATGAGACAAGCTGGTTTAACTGGAACCTGGACGAAAATGAGAGAGTCTTTCTGAGTTTCACTAGAAATCTGATTTCTTTCCGAAAGGAGCATTCCGTTTTCAGACGTAAGAGATTCTTCCAAGGGCGGAAACTATTCGGAGCTTCTAAGGACATTACTTGGCTCCAGCCGAACGGGCTCGAAATGACCGAGGAGGCATGGAACGAGTCAAGAATTCGCACGATAGGTATGGTGCTGTCCGGCGATGCTATGGACGAATTTAATCAGGAAGGAGTGAGAATTGCCGACCTTACGTTTTTGGTATTGCTGAACGCGAAAGGTGAGCCGGCGCAGTTCCGACTACCAAAAGTAGCAGAAAAGTGGGAGATCGTTATCCAGACTTTTTCGAATGAATTGAAAGAGAATGAAAAGTCCTTCCGTGGAGGGGATATGTTTAGGCTGGAAGAAAGATCCGTGGTCGTTATGAAGAGAACATCCTGATACAACGTTGAAAGCCGGTTTCTACCGCTTTCGAAAGTAAACGCTTCATCTTCAAAGTGTAAAACTGATTGCGATCGCCTAAACTTCTGAGAATCTTACCGGTCGCAACATATCGACTCCAATTTAACAAGAATTTTCCTTTAGAGAAAGGCCGCGAATTGGTTCCATACTTTTTTGCTCTGGGAATCAATCAGATTTACAGCTCTCCCTTATTACAAGCTAGATCGGGCAGTTTGCACTGCTACGATGTGATTAATCATGGCAGACTGAATCCGGAAATCAGCTCAAGTAAAGAATTCGAAGAATTCGTCCGAGAATTGCAGAAGCATGGGATGTCGCTGCTTTTGGATATCGTTCCTAATCACATGGCAGCTGATTTTCGAAATGAGATTTGGGAAGATGTTCTGCGATTAGGTAAACAATCAAGATTTGCGGGATACTTCGATATCTTCTGGACAGATGACAAAAAGAACAAGGTGGTTCTCCCTGTTCTGGGAGAGAAGCTCGAATCCCTTGTGAAATCAGGCAAAGTAAAGATTGCTTTCAATTCAACGACTCTGGACTTTCGGTTAGAAGTTGGTGGTCAGCTTTTCCCTGTTTCGCCCGCGGGGTTCATGTTTATCATTGATTCCATACTGAATTCCCTTCCAGATATCGATTTGCAGGACGAGGTTGCTGGACAACTGCGAGTTCTTAAATCACAAATTGCCACCCGCAGCTTCCAGGCGACTGATTCGGATGAATGGCTTATTTCAGGCAAATCGCGCGAAAGTTGGATGTCTCTGAAGGTAGTGGAAACCATTCAATCATTCATCAACTCTCCTAACGTTGACCTAGAAGAATTGCTGACGTTGCAAAACTACAAGCTCGAGTATTGGGTAGATGGTCTGAAAGATCTCAATTTCAGGAGGTTTTTCAACGTGACAGACCTTGTAGCGATAAGGCAGGAATACCGCCCAGCCTTTGAAGAGTCACACAGCTTAATCATGGATCTGGTTAGCCAGAAAGTTGTTACTGGGTTCCGAATAGACCACATAGATGGATTGTGGGATCCGCCTGCTTATCTTGCAAAACTGAGTAATGTTTGCAAGCACGAACTGAAATCAACCAGACGATTCCCGGTTTTTGTCGAGAAAATAATAACTCAACCTGAAGAGAATCTTCGACATTCGTGGCCGGTAGAGGGCACAACCGGATATGACTTTCTGAACGATCTGAATGGCATCTTTGTTGAGCGTCGAAGCGCGTCAAAAATCAGGAATATCTACTCACGTTTCACTGGCGATCAAAACAATTTTGACAAGATCCTGTTTGATTCAAAGGTTTTGATAATAGAGCGATTCATGCAGCCTGACGTAAAAAGATTGGAGCAGCTATTACGTGGATTTGCCAAAAATAGTCTCAAAGAAAGTGCATCGTTCAAAAGGGCCATAGAATTATTTGCCGCAAACTTTCCGGTTTACAGGACATACATCGATGCAACGCACGCTGTCGAAGAAGCCGATCTTAAATTATTAAGAAAGGCACTCACGGGCGCGAGAAAAGTCGCAAAAACCGAAGGCGCGGGATTAGAGGGGTTTACGGCAATTGAAGTCGTGCTTCGCGATGCAACGAAGAATTCCAGAAAGACTCGAGAATCTCGCAAGTTGTTACAGAGCTTTCAGCAGTTGACATCCGCGGTCGTCGCAAAGGGCGCAGAAGATACGGCATTCTACAGATACTTTCCGCTTTCCTCACTGAACGAAGTAGGAGGTAACCCGGATCTATTTGGGATATCAGTTAACGAGTTTCACAATCGTAATCTCTATCGTTATTCAAACTGGCCCCATACTCTGCTCGCATCCTCTACTCATGACACAAAGAGGAGTGAAGATGTTCGCGCAAGAATCAACGTTCTATCGGAAATGCCTGATGAATGGGGGGATGTCGTTAGCAAATGGGGGAGAACGAATGCAAGGTATCGACGCGACAAGAGTTCCCCATCTAGATTAATTGAGTATTTACTGTACCAGACATTATTGGGATGCATCGATTCTTTTGATTTCGTAAGTGATCAGGGCGAGCTAAACCCTAGTTTCATCAAGAGAATCGTCCGATATGTTCGCAAGGCGTCGAATGAAGCAGAGCTCGAAACAAGCTGGACATTTCCAAATGAAGAGTATGATGAGAGCCTCGAAAGTTTTGTTCAAAACATTCTTTCGAAAGACAACCCTTCCTTTCTTTATAATCTCGTAGAATTTGCCACCAAAATTCGGTCGCTCGGCAGGCTTAACTCAATTTCTCAGATTGTGTTAAAATTGACTTGTCCTGGGATTCCGGACATTTATCAGGGAAATGAATTGTGGGACTATAGTCTAGTCGACCCTGACAATAGACGTCCCGTCGATTTTGATAAGAGAAAGGAAATAATTTCCAGTTTGAATATGCGCCTTGAAAATGAACCATTGGCCTCACTTGCAAGTTCCCTCCTGAAAAACTCGGAAAACGGTGAAATCAAGATGTTCCTTATCAAGAAAATCTTGGATTATCGAAAAGAAAATTCCGATCTCTTCCGGTCCGGAAATTACATACCGCTATCGATTAATGGATCGAGAAAAAACAACGTCGTCGCTTTCGCGAGAAACTATAATGTGAAAAAGATCATCGTTGTGACCTCTAGATTCTTTAATGAGCTTATCCAAAAAGATCACACTTTTCCCGTAGGAGGTGAGATATGGAGGGATTCTTTTTTGCGAATTCCCCTCTTATTCAATGGAAAGAAAAATCTCAGAGATATACTGACCGGACAACTTGTCCAGCCGGTTAAGAAGAAGGGACACTTCGGCCTTGAAATGGGTCAAGTCCTCAGCTTGTTACCTGTGGCAGTGCTAGAATCGAAATAGCCTCTACTACTTTTGAAGGAGCAGTATGTGCGCCGGCTCGATTTTTGGGTCAAGTCGTACGTAATTTTTATCGCCATGCCAGACAAACTCGCGTTCAGTTATGAGGTCTCTAACGGTGTAACTGCCATGAAGTCCCAAATCTCGGACCGGAACTGTTACAATCCCGTCATGAGCGGAAAATGGATCGAGATTCACCGCCATGAGGATTACATTAGTCAGGTCTTCAGTCCACTTGCCGTAGAAGAGAATTTGTTCTTCATCACACTCAAGTAATCTTAAGGAGGAATTGCATTGAAGGGCCGGATTTTCCCGTCTGATCCTGTTGATCTTTGAGATATAGTCCTTGATATTGCCCGCCTCATTCCAATCTCTCACGACATATTGATATTTTTCAGAATTCAGGTATTCTTCTGACCCCTTGATTAAGGGAATGTTTTCGCATAATTCAAAGCCGTTGTAAATTCCGTAGGACGAGGAAAGGGTTGCTGCCAGCATTGCCCTAATTTTGAAGGCCGGTCTCCCTCCAGTTTGCAGGTATTCTGGTAATATATCCGGGGTATTAGCAAAAAGGTTGGGCCGGTAATATTCGACTACGTCGGAAAGAAAGAACTCTTTAATGAATTGGGTCAGTTCGTACTTTGTGTTTTTCCAAGTAAAGTACGTGTACGATTGATCAAAGCCTACCTTGGCAAGTAGTTTCATTGCGTTAGGTCGCGTAAACGCCTCTGCTAGAAAGATTACATCTGGATATTCGGACCTAGCTTTGGAAATAGACCATTCCCAGAATGAGAATGGTTTAGTGTGCGGATTGTCGACCCTGAAGATCTTTATCCCTTTTTCAATCCAAAATTCCACTACCCGTCTCAGTTCTTCCCATAACGAATTCCAGTCTTTGGACTCGAAATTAAGCGGGTAAATATCGTAATATTTTTTCGGTGGATTTTCCGCGAATTTGATCGTGCCATCCTTTCTATGGTAGAACCACTCAGGATGTTCCTTAACGTAGGGATGATCAGGCGACACCTGAAAGGCAAGATCAAGGGCGACATCCATTTCCATTTCTCTGGACTTCGAAACCAGTCTCAAGAAATCTTTCATGCTACCAAGATCAGGATTAACCGTGTCATGGCCCCCTAGGTCGCTGCCAATTGCCCAGGGACTGCCAGGATCGCTTTGAGATTCGCTTTTTGTGTTATTCGGACCTCGACGATTGGTGTAACCAATTGGATGGATTGGTGGGAGATAGATTACATCGAAACCCATTTTCTTGATATCTTCTAAACGGTTTTCACAATCCTTGAAAGTTGCGCTCTTTCCTTCGAGAGACCCTTGGGAACGATGGAACATTTCGTACCAAGCCGAGTAGATCGCAGCAGATCTGTCAACCACAATTGAGAAGACTCGGCTGGCGACGTAGTCCCTTTTCTCCAGATTCCTTCTAATTATGGAAACCAAAGTCCTTTCAGAGAGCTTCTTAATGAGAGAGTTAACACCGTTCTCAGATACTGAGTCAACAATGTTCTCCACTTCGAAGAGTCGACTCTCGATCAAACTTCTCTCATCTGGAGATGCGTTCACCGCCGCGATTGTTGCAAGTTTGATAAGTTCGGCTACATCGGAAGTTATGTCCTCCCCGGCCGCTTGCCACCTATCGATGTCCTGGATTTTCTTGGAGTAACTGTCGTTCCACGCCCCAACGAAGAATTCGAAAAATCCGAGTTGGCTCAACTGAACTTTAGCGGACCATCTATCTTCATCATCTGAATACTCCATTTCGTGTGAGTTCCATAGATCGTTTCCTCTCATTCTCCACGATAGGCTGGCTGCGACGAGATCATGTCCCGGCCTCACGACGTCCGCGCTGACTGTCACTAAATCCCCGAGGATTCGTTTGGCAGAAAACCTACCACAATCAATAACTGGTGAAACGTTCATAATTTGGATCGAGCTTCGCAGACCGCGAAGCTCATCGTCTATTGACCTCGAAGCTGAAGACTTTGAGAGTTCTGTCATCTCGGTCTGAATTCTCCCGTACTTCGATTTGTGTTCCTCTACGAATTTGTAATGATCTCGCGTTTCAGAACCAAGATTCCGAGCGGAGGGAGAGTTAGTTTTAGCGAACTATTTTTTCCGTGCCAATGTACTTCCTCCGATTTTAGCCCACCGAGATTTCCAACTCCGCTTCCGCCGTAGACCCCTGCATCGCTGTTCAAGATTTCTCGATAATAACCTGACGTAGGAACACCCACGCGATATCCGTAGCGAGGAACAGGAGTCATGTTACATACAATCAGAGAAACTCGATCATTCTCGTCGCTTGAACTTTTTCTAAGAAAACTGATTGTGCTTTGCTCCGAATCTTTGAAATCGATCCATTCAAAACCGGCGTAAGAAAAGTCGGCAGTATGGAATTCATCATTTTCGGTATAAATCCGGTTTAGGTCCCTAACAAAAGTCGATACTCCTTTGTTTAGTGGATTTCCGCTTTCCTTCCAATCGAGCTCTGTGCGAAAGTTCCACTCGTTTTTCTGACCGAATTCTGTTCCCATGAAAATCAATTTCTTTCCAGGGTTAGTATACATGTATCCGAGGGCAAGTCGCAAATTAGCAAACCTTTGCCACTCATCTCCGGGCATTTTATACTGCATCGATCTTTTGCCGTAAACGACTTCGTCGTGTGAAAATACCAGAACAAAATTCTCGCTAAAGGCATAGAGAAGGCTGAAAGTTAGATTTCGATGATGATATTTTCGAAATATTGGATCGGTCTGAAAATATTCTAGCGTGTCATGCATCCAGCCCATATTCCACTTAAGGTCGAAACCCAATCCCCCTTTCTTAACAGGATGAGTAACCCCCGGCCAGGCAGTTGATTCCTCAGCTATCGTCATAGATTTGGGGAAATACAAGCGCACGACCTCGTTAGTCTCTCTCAAGAATTCCAAGGCTTGAAGGTTTTCTCTCCCCCCGTACTCGTTTGGCAACCATTCTCCTTCTTTTCGAGAATAGTCCAAATATAGCATGGACGCAACAGCGTCCAGCCTGAGTCCGTCGGCGTGGTACTTATCAAGCCAGAAGAGGGCGTTCGAGATCAGAAACGCCCTAACCTCATTTCTCGAATAATTGAAGATCAGAGTACCCCAATCAGGTGTGACGCCCCTTCGCGGATCGGCATGCTCGAACAGGTGAGTTCCATCGAATAGAGCGAGTCCGTAATCGTCTTTGGGAAAGTGTGCCGGAACCCAGTCCAGAATGACACCAATTCCTCCTCGATGACATTTGTCGACGAAGTACATGAAATCCTCGGGAGAACCGTGCCTTGAGGTTGGCGCAAAGTAATTCGTTACTTGATAGCCCCAAGAGTCGTCCAGAGGGTGCTCCATAATTGGCATTAATTCGATGTGGGTAAAGCCGAGTCCATTAAGATAGGGGACGAGTGCATCTGCAATGTCCCTGTAATTCAAGAATGATCCGTCTTTCCCCTTTTTCCAGGATCCTAGGTGAAGTTCGTATATCGAAATCGCCGATGAAGTGACGGTAAATTTCTGGTTCTTTGCTCTTATCCAGTCTTCATCGGTCCAGTGATAATCATCCAGATTTGCAACGATTGAGGCTGTCCGAGGTCTAACCTCACATTGGAAGGCAAAAGGATCTGCTTTGAGGTGGATCTTCCCGTCGGCTCTGGACTTGATGGCGTATTTGTACACTTCACCTTCCTTTACTCTTGGAACAAATATTTCCCATATTCCAGAGACTCCTGTAGAAATCATCGGAATTTCGCCGGGCTGCCAGTGGTTGAAATCCGCAACCACCGAGACCGAGGCCGCGTTAGGTGCCCAGACAGCAAACTGAGTCCCGCGGACAGCCTCGATGACCAGAACATGAGATCCTAACTTTTCGTATGCCTTTCGATGAGTTCCCTCTCCGAAAAGATATAGATCAAGTTCTCCAAGCTGGGGTCTAAATGCATAGGGATCTTCCCTTTCATCAACGTAACCGCTCTTGTCCTCGTAAGATATCGTATACTTTGGAACACTTTCGGTCGCTATCTGAACTTCCCAAAATCCCCGAGGATCGGTCTTTATGAAATCTCGTCTGCCAGAGCTTTCAAAATTAGCCCAGGCCCTAATGGCTCTGGGCAGATATGCCCTAACAGATAGGAGTCTTCTATTAGACGAAACAAAGTGAGGCCCTAGGAGTTTTGAGGGATCTGCCTCTTCAAACGCAATTAGCCGATCAATCTGATCGCTTGAAACTGTACTTTCAAATTGTTCCATTGCAGATCAAATTTACTCGAAGAAGTGTTACTCTGTTTTTTGAACGTCTAATTCAATCACAGTCTTGAACGAATGTTCTCCGCTCGATAATTGCAATTCATAGCTCGGAAGAACTGAGATACCTTGAAGATTGCTTTCGAAGCCTTCTTCCGATAGAGACACGGTTCTAACTGGGATCGCCCAGATTCGTTTGGCACCTGGACTTGAAATTCTGGTGCGCGCGCCGAGATCTCCATAAGTTATGTCGAAGTTCTCGCTTGAAAGGATCTTGTTCTCTTTGTAATTTTCGAGAAACGTTTGATCGAAAAGGCTTCCTAGGTTAATCTCCGGAACAAATAGAGCATCAAGTTCCTTTCCGTGTGACTCGATGCTGTATTCCACTTTCAGTTTCGGCTCGCGAGCAAAGACGGTGACTTCTTTGGTAATTCTGATATCAATTCCTTTGCCCGTTCTAATCCCTGAAGTCTGGATTGCTTTTGCGGACTGATTAGACTTCTGAATCTGGACTTCATACCGGCAGCTAGGAAGTGGACCGACCTCAACAAAGTCCTGTTTAGCGAAGGAGTCTATTTCAGAGTCAGGTGAAACGAGATAATCAACAAATGCAAACTTGGGATATCTATCGTACACTAGAAGTTCCTTCAGGCCTTTCTCTTTAGAGCGAGAGGATTCATGAATAGACTCTGACTGGTTCTTCTTGCGTCCAGGGACGATTGTTCTGTTTGATTTCTTGCGAACTTCGCCGTGATATCTTTCTGGTCTGCGGGCCAATGTGTCCACCATGTTGAGGTGAAGCGGTTTAAAGTCCAGTTCGCATATCGATCCTCCTGCAGAAGGCACGACTACGGCTCCAAAATTCTTGGAATCTAGGTTGATCTCGCGAGTTTGAGAAAAACTGTTTTCGCTGATTGAAAGCCAATCTTCCTTTGAACCAAAAGTTTTGCGCTCATAACTCACTTGTGCCCTAATTAAATTCTGGTATGTAATTCTTCGAAGTATGGTTGCGTACAATCCTCCGAAAACTCCGTGCCAGTAGGCGTCATTGCACTGTCCCTTCCACAGGTCAATAATTGGATCGGTTTCGGCAGAATCTCCGAGAGTATGTAGATTCTTGCTTATTGCTAACATTTTTGAGTACATTCGTGCGCTCTCTGGATATTTTGCAAGAAACAGACGCCAGAAACCGCGATGAGGAATCGACGCCTCTATTTTCTTGATGGGTGCGCCTCGTTTGATTCTTTGAATTTCACTTCCGTTAAGCGGTATAGCCCACTCCATCATTTCAGAATAAGTTGAGGCGGGAAGATAGATCCTCTTGTTAGCTGGATGACTTTTCAGATATTCAGAGACCTTTACAGTTTCGATCCAGCTCTGGCTTTCTATTTTCGCAAAAAACGATTCCAGCCAACCCCGTTCGTAAACCTGTTCATAAGTAGAAGGCCATGCCCCAAACTTTTCGCCGTCGTCCGCATAGACCGCGATTGAGGCACCTCTCGCCGCTCGAAGATAGGAGATCGTCTTTGAAACAGGCTGGAATGGAATGCAGTACCTCAGTTTCTTAAGAATCGGAAATACTGAAACAAAACTTCCACGGCTTTCAACGGCATAAGGTTCAAAGCAATCAGATTCTACGAGCCCGGCACTTTCAAAACTAATATCGTCAACGAAAGTATGGCCTCCTCCAACTTCCGAAAGAATCTCAGGTAGTTGTGGTTCCCAAGCCCTCTCCGCTGTCCAAAAACCCGCGGGCTTTACACCGAAAATCGACGTAATTTTCTCTGACAAAAGTCGGGTCTGACCTCTGGCGTCGCCGTTAGGAATGACCGCTATGATGGGTTCAAAGTACGCACCTCCGATGAGTTCTACTTGTCTCCTCTCGACGACTTTTCGCAAAAGATCAATGAATTCAGAGTGATTTTTTTCAAACCAATCTAGGAGAAATCCCGTGTAGTGCAGATTTACGGAGATTTTGGGATGAGCGTCCAAGATCTTAAGGAAAGGTAAGTAGGATCTCTCGTAGATCCTTTCTATTATCTCGTCTTTGTTTCCCACTGGCTGATGATTATGGATGACCAGGGCGAGCTTTATCCCTTGCCGAGAATTTGATGTAATTGTCAATCACCTTTTCTTAGCTAGAGAAAACAGTAGCACTGAACGGCGAAAGTTCAACCATTCTATCATCTAAATCACTTTTCATCTCGCTCTGGTTGCGCTCTTTTGGAATCACAAAAGACGTAGAATCAAACACTTTCCTAAAGCTATTGCGAGGAAGCGGATTTTCGACGTTTGCTTCTTTGTTTCCCAGAACAAAAATACACTTCACCAATTCTCCCTCAAACTGCCTATTCATGACAATTGTGCTATATTGATCCAGTAACTCTACCTGTTGAGAGTTCCTTTCAAAATTTCTTAGAGGTCGGAGTGATTTCCTGAGAGAAATCAGACCCTTGTGGTATTCCAGTAAAACTTTGTGCATAGACTTTGACTTTAGCTCAGGATGTAGTTTAGATTGAAGAAATGTCGAAACTGACTGAGGATCCATGAAATTCCCTTCGCCGGGGTTATGCTCATGCTCCTTTGTTCTTCCTTCTCTAACAGCCTTCACCAATTTTTTCTTCGAGTGGCTCACAAAATAGTAAAACGGTGCCTTTTCGGCATATTCCTCTCCCATGAAGAGAAGCGGAATGCTTTGGGAGAGGAATAACAAGGCTACAGCTACCTTCAGCTTTTCAAAGGGCAAGATCGCGGACAATCTCTTCCCATCAAGACGGTTGCCGACCTGATCGTGATTTTGTAGATAGTAGACGAATTTCTCTCCGTCGATTCCGATTGCTGGAGCGCCATGAGTTCTCCCTCTAAAATTTGAATATTTTCCGTCATACACGAATGCTGACGACAAGGACTTTGCAATGTCTTGCAATTCTCCAAAATCTGAATAGTACCGGAATCGCTCCCCCGTCAGATAAGCGTGAACTGAATGATGAAAGTCGTCCGACCACTGGGCATCAAGGGAATATCCGCCTACTTCCTCAGGGCGAATGATCTTCGGATCATTCAGATCAACCTCGCCAATCACGTGAACTATTTTTCCCTGAGTTTCGGCGACGCGATGAGCGCTCTTTTCTATTTCAAGTAGAATATTCTTCGGTGAATAATCGAATATCTTGTCAATCGCATCAAGGCGCAAACCATCGATGTGAAATTCCTCAATCCAGGATTCAGCATTCTGGAGAATGAAACGTCGCACCTCGTCCGAGCCGGATTCATCATAATTAATCGCCGGTCCCCATGGAGTTCTGTACTTGTACGAAAAGTATGGACCGAAATCACCTAGGTAATTTCCTTCAGGACCCACGTGATTGTAAACAACATCCAAGATGACAGAAAGCTGTTTTCTATGGCAGTTGTCTACGAGTTTCTTCAATCCAATAGGGCCTCCGTATGAATTCTGGGGCGCGAAAAGGTCGACTCCGTCATACCCCCAGTTTCTTTCGCCTGGAAACTGCGCAACCGGCATTATCTCGATTGCTGTTATTCCAAGCTCTTTCAGATAATCCAGATGGGGAATAATCGACTCAAAAGTTCCTTTACCGGAGAATGTACCGACGTGAATTTCATAGATGATCAGCTCGGATTGAGGAGTTCCTTTCCACGAGTCATCCTGCCATTGATAAGTGGAATACGAAACAAGCGAAGATGGACCGTGAACTCCGTCCGGTTGAAACCTCGCTGCGGGATCTGGTCTCTTTGTTTTCCCATTGATCAAGTACCAGTATTTTGCGTTCTCGTCAGCTTCGGCGATGATAGTAAAGTATCCTCTATCCTGAGCAGTCATCTTCAGCAGGTTTGAGTCGTCATCATTTTCGATCTGAAGGCTCATCTTCTTCGCAAAAGGAGCCCAAACTGTGAAGAGGAATTCGCTTTTTGAAATTCGCCTCGGGCCGTGGAATAGAGGGAAGTTTGATAACTGACGCTCTAGCAATAAAGCGAACACCTCCACGAGCGGATTTCTTTCTAACTCAATATTTCTCTAGAATTGCTCTCAATTCTTTCGAAAGATGGGCAGGTGGGTTGAACTCCGCAAGTGCAGATTTGTTTCCTCCAGCCCGGATATAGTCCTTCATTGTTAGTCCCATTTCGAGCTTGTCTATCTGCCATACGAGCTTTGCTTCATTTGTTCTCATCTCGATTAGTTCATTCCAATCGTGAAGTAGAACCTTTCTTTCTCTGTCAGGCAAAGTGGAAAAAATAGCTCGGCAAATGCGATCCTCCTCCTTTCGATGAGCCTCATCAGAGATCTTTTCTTCCGGGGTTCGATCTCCGATCTCGCTTTCCGCAAGGTCATGAATTAGGCACATTCGAATTATTTTGGCCGGATCAAGTTTTGCTTCTTCTGAAATGTAAGCTCCGAGTACGGCCATTCGGAAGCAGTGATCTGCGACAGATTCCTGATTGGAAATTCCAGCTTTCCTCCAGCCCTTTCTCCGGATACTTTTCAGAATGCCAGCAGCGCGGAGCAATTCAGAGGCTCCCTTTGGCGAACTCTTAGTAGACAATGATTTCAGACCCCTAATTTGTGGCAGGTATTGATTCTAACTTTGCCTTGATGTTAGAAAAAATCTGGCTAACTTGTTTCTCGCTCTGACTTTTTAGAACCTGGGATCCGATTCCAGCGATCAATCCATTAATATCTGCATCAGCCGACCACACCATTTTCGTCCCTCCGTCATCAGGGGAAAGGTCCAGAACGCTTTCAATGTGCATTCTACTTCCTGCCCCGCTCCCATCTCCAACAAGCTTTGCGTGGTTTCTGCCACTCTTTTCCTTGATCTCGAATTTCATGTCTACATTTCCTCGTACAACTGAAATTCCTACCCTGATCTTGGCTTCAAAACGATCTTGGTCAATTATTTTCGAACTCTGAAGGTCGGGAATAGTAGATACCATAAACTCTGGATTGGAAAGACTTGCAAAAGTCTTCTCTGGGGTTGCTTTGATCGATACCGTTCCGTCTAGATGAAACTTCAATTTCTGAGCGCCCCCTTTACTTGTATGCTTCAAAGTCCTTTCCGAGGATCGTTGAGGCAATTTTCAGCTCCATGATTTCATCCGTTCCCTCATAAATTCTCGCGACCCTTGAATCTAGAAAATGTTTTGCAACGGGGGACAGGAGAGAATAACCGAATCCGCCGTGGATCTGAACCGCTCTGTCAGCGGAGTCAAAAGCATTCGTCGAAGCGATTAGCTTTGCAGTCGCGCTCAGCCGGTCAACATTGTTTCTAAGGGCCAAGTTTTGTTGATCAGAATCCATTTTGTCTTTCATCATCGCTGCCATATAGACCGGCCATCTGGAAGACTCTAAATTCATGGCAATCTTAGCGAGGTGTTTCTGAATCAACTGATGTTTTCCAATGGGCTTGCCGTGCTGAGTGCGATTTCTTGCCCTTTCCACACATGAATTAAGACAATCTTCCATTACTCCTAGACAGCCTGAGCCAATACCTATTCTGCCATTAAGCAAGGCTGAATATGCCACAGCGAATCCTTTGCCGGGCCTCCCGAGATTTGCATCTTTTGGAAGGATCATATTTTCAAATTCAAGCAGGGCCGTGTCTGATGTAA
Organism: Nitrososphaerota archaeon; assembly: GCA_013288145.1. The sequence goes on from JABDCJ010000002.1 coordinate 28,953, forward strand.
AAAGTCCAAGCTTTTCAGAAAGATGCATCGCGACCTTGAACCCCTCCGTACTAGAGTCTACAATGAACGCGGTAACAGAATTGTCTGCGATTGATTTTGCGAATACTATAACGTACCTTGCTATCGATCCATTCGAAATAAGGTATTTCGACCCATTAAGAACATAGCCATCATTGCACTCTGAGTATGTAGTGGTCATCGAGCCCGGATCGCTACCCGCCTCAGGTTCAGTTAGGGCATAAGCTAGAATTGATTTTCCAGATGCAGCTTCTGGTAGAATCTTCGACTTTTGCTCCTCGGTTCCCCACTGTTGGATCGTCTGGCTTCCAAGGAACTGATGAACGTCAACTAGCGTTACTATTCCCATCCCGAGCTGCCCAAGCCTCTCCATGGCAAGGGAGTGAACGAACATCGAGACTCCCTTTCCCCCGTACTTTTCATCAATAGGCAGACCCATTAGCCCGCGCTCAGATAGAATCTTAGCAGCGACATCATTGTATCGCCTCTCAACATAAGCTTCAAACTCGGACAGGGACAATTCCCCGCAGGCTTCATCAACTGATTCCAGAAGCCCAAGATCTTTTTCGGTTAGCAGTTTGAGGCCTTTAAGTTCCTCAACAGATCTTGAAAATGTCGGCTCCAATCCGAACTATCGAAAAAGCGGTCGTACTTACTTCTTGAATCTTGCTGACAAATGATCAGCTATAGAGAAAAATGAACTACGGGGAAGGATAAGCTAGCCTTACTTAAGGCTGATTGAGATTAGCGACAGCCTTTCGCAGTGCCCGCCAATACTTGATCGAGAAATGCACCGCACGTTGTAAGATCGAGCACTTTAGTCGGCCCAACCATCTTGAAGGGTTCTGCGTACTCTTCTACATTCTGACGCCCCGGGGCTTCGACAAGTATGAGGAGTCGATGCTCTCCGGTCACCTTGCCGTCCTCCAATATTTTGATTCCCAGTTTTTCCAGCCGTTCCTCTCCCAAAACCAAACTCTCCATCATCTTTGCGCTTTCTGAGGATTGAGCAGGACAGGTACTGTCTGTGTGCTCATGTTCAACTAGATACGTCGCCAATTGTTTTCTTCATATTGCGAGATTGAAGTTCTGCTGATAATATTACGTTAACATGCAGGGAAATAGGAGTTTGTCGTTAGAATGGATGCTCATTACGAAAGTTTAGATGCATTTTTGGCTTGAGAATGCTCGACATTACTGGGTATCGGACAGAAATCTGCCGATTCTTTCCAGCCCGTCTTCCAGCTCATCAATTCTTTCGGAAAAAGAGATTCTAATTCGGCCCTCGCCTTTTTCGCCGAAAGCAGCTCCAGGGAGGACCGCCACATTCTCTTTCGAGAGCAAGCGCTTTGAGAGCTCTGTCGATGAAAGGTTGTTACTCCTGAATTTCGGGAACGCGTAAAACGTGCCTTGTATATCGTTGACCTCAACTCCAGAAAGCTGAGACAACTTTTCAACGGTGAGTTTTCTCTTAGTGGTGTAATCATTTCTTTGAGCCTCAATAATCGCGTCCCCGTGATCCAGAGCATACTCTGAAGCTCTCTGAATAAACGGAGGAAAGCACGTCACGGTGTTTTCGAGAAATTTATTGACAAGATAGATTACATTCTCTGACGCAACAAGATAGCCCGCGCGCCACCCGGTCATGGCGTAGCTTTTTGATAAACTAAAGATTGAAATTACTCTGTCAGGTTTTTGTTCGAGTGAACCTACGGCGAAGTGTGAAACTCCATCGTAGACGAGATCTTCGTACGCCTCATCAGAAACGACATAGATCGCTCTATCACAGCAAAAATCGTAGAGCTCTTGTAATTCTCCTTTTTCCAGAACGCGTCCAGTCGGATTGGAAGGCGAGTTGACGAGAATTGCTTTTGTTTTATCGGTAGTTTTCTTTTTTATTTCCGTCATGTCCAGCGAGAAATCATCTGTCAAGTCGTATGAAACCGGTCTTCCTCCGGAAAGAATCACCGGCTCGGAGTAGAAATACCCAGGGTTCGGGACTAGTGCCTCGTAGCCAATCTCCGAGATCGCAAAAAGGGAAGCATAGACTGCCATCTTGGTCGTTATGAAAATGGTTTCCTTTTCCTCCGCTTTGATTCCGTTTCTTCGACGCACTTTGCTGCTTATGGCACGACGGACACCGGGAGTACCGTATGAAGGAACGTAATGAACCTCGCCAGATTCCATCGCCAAGTACGCGGCTTGTTCAATCTCCTTTGGCGTGTTTGCTTCAGGATCTCCGATGGCCAGCGAGACTACTTTTTCACCCCTTGAACGCTTCTGCAGGACCAAATTAACGACTTCAAGAGACGGAGAACCCTCGATGCCTGAAAGAAACATGGTTTTTAGAATAAGGATTAACAGAAATAAGGCAAACAGGGGGCTCCACACTACATTAAAAAATCCCAGATTCTCGAAATTGGACCTGATATGAACGATAACTATCGAGAATCAGCTCTGTGGAATGACAAACCCGAATCCTGGAAAGATGTAATGCCCGGTGTGAAGAGACGGGTCGTGAGTCACTCGCCCACGGGAATGTTGGTCTATTATGAAATAAAAGCCGGAACAATTTTCCCGAGCCACGATCATCCCCATGCACAATTCGGGATGGTGTTGCAGGGAGAGGGTTCTTTCAAAGTTGGGGACAAAACTTGGAATATGAAAAAAGGGGACGGATACTTCATTCCTCCTGGAGTGACCCACGAGCTAAAAACTTTGGGTTCGGAAACTTTCATCGTTATGGATTTCTTCACTCCGGAAAGAGCCGACTTTCTAAATGAGGTTAAAACTCCAGACGAATGAGTACGATACAGATTACCTGTCGGTTCAAAGTTTTTATCTTGTTTGGCTCGCAACGGCGAACGGTTAGAAAGACAAAATGAACGCGGGCGATTTCGCATCGGTCCGAGAGGTCGTAGATCTTTCAGTCCCCATGAAAAGTCTCGATACTCCTGTATTTCCCGGGTACCCCCAACCACTAAGATCGTCATACACAACGGTTGCCAAAGAGGGCTATGCTTCATTCATCTGGAGTTTTGTCGAGCACAGTAGCACTCATGTCGATTCTCCTGCTCATTTCTTCGATGGCGCCCTTACTATTGATCAAGTACCGCTGAACAGGTATGTCGGCCCTGGGATTCTTTTGGATTTCATGGGTAAGGGGAACAACTACAATATTACGAGGGAAGACATCGAAAGTCGATTAAAGACGATGGACTCTAAGCCTGTTGACGGATCAGTCTTTCTATTCCTGACCGGTTACTCCGATAAATCATCCTCGCCGGATTGGTTGGAACATCCTGCACTGACAGAGTCTGCCTGCAAATACATCGTAAGTTTGAAAGCCAATGCGGTGGGTTTCGACACCCCGAGTCCCGATCACCCTCCATTTCCCGCTCACAAGATATTGCTGCCGGAAAAAATAGCGGTATACGAAAATCTGTGGAAACTGGAAAAGCTGATTGGGAAAAATTTCTTTTTCGTCGGAGCGCCTCTGCGGCTTTACGGAGGCTCCGCAAGCCCTGTTAGAGCGCTTGCTCTGGTTTTGTAGCTCGCCTGGTTTCTTCCGTTTCCAAAGTTCCACTGCCAACATCTCGATTCTCAAGAATGTACTGTAGGAACTTTATGAATAGTTTCTTTAGCATAAAGATATCTTCTACGTTTTCGTTTAGGTAGATGTTTAGATCTGAAAGTGTCAGACAAAAACAACGCCGGCAAAATCTCTTCTGCCTTTATGGAGAAGGTAATTTATCCGAGCCTGGGGGCAAAGCGCAGCGAGATTCTAGTTGGACCCGCTGCGGGACTGGATACTTCTGTGATAGATCTTGGCAACGATAAAGTCCTGGTTTCTTCTACAGATCCTATTTCACTTATTCCGGTCCTCGGTGCGGAGGATTCTGCTTGGATGTCAGTGAACCTGCTTGCGAATGACCTTTCTACGAGTGGCTTACCTCCACAATTTCTGTTGGTTGACCTGAATCTTCCACCGGATCTCGCTGACGACACGCTCGCTTCATACTGGAAATCCCTAAGCGAGGAATGTTCAAGACTTGGAATTGCCATAGCCGGCGGAAATACAGGAAAGTTCGAGGGTTGCGATTTGACCATAGTCGGATCTGGAACGACTCTTGCAATTGGAGATCGAAGGAAAGTGATTTCGTCCGGCGGAGCGAGGGTCGGTGACAATGTGATAATATCAAAAGGAGCAGCCATTTCGACAACGGGACTACTGTCAAGGATCTTTCCCAATACAGTTCGGCGGCAACTAGGCACCGATACTCAAGAGAAGGCACAATCATACTTTAGAATAATTTCAGCTTCTGCTGATTCTATTCGAGCATCGGCAGTCGGTGCCGGAAGTGAAGGAATAACCGCGATTCACGATGTAGCCGAAGGTGGAGTTCTATCATGCATGCTAGAACTTGCCGGCGCCTCATCAAAGGGGATGAGTATTGACGAGGCAGGGATTCCGGTTTCAGAGGAGACAAAAGCAATCTGCTCTCTTTTTGAAATCGATCCCTACTGGAGTCTTGGAGAGGGCGCGCTTGTAATAACGTGCAACCCCAAGGTAACAACTTCGCTTCTAAGAAAACTCGAAGAAGGCGGAGTTAGGGCTTCGATTGCCGGTGAAATACTCCCGAAGGTAGAGGGGATTTTTTTGAGTCAAGATAACAAAAAGACTTCGGTCCTGCGACCTCCCTCCGATCCTTACTGGAATGCTTACTATTCGGCGGTTGCAAAGAAATGGGACTAGTTATCCGAAAATGGAACGAAATCGATCCCGCCGTGGGAAAAGGAAGGGAAGTCTTGAGGAAACAATCAGTTATGCGATGCATTCAGACGATCCCTCTAGATATTTCGTTTCTTATCGAGACAAAGATGTAATCAAGCGAGCTAAACTGCAGGACTTTATGGGCTCCGAAGAATATTCTCCAATCCCACTAACCAGGATAACAGAAATTTCGAAAGGCGAAAGAGTGGTGTGGAAAAAAGGTCAGAAGGAGCTCACGGTGAAATAATTCAGGATTTTGGACGAAGTTAAGTGAAACGTTGTCATCTGTACATACAAAATAGGGATCCAGACGCGTTTTCGTAATAAATCGAGCGATATTCGATTGAAAAAGCGGCTGTTTTGCTAGCTTCTTTGTACAACCGAGAACCGGATATCAAATTAACTTGTTCTAGTTTGTACGCGGAATTCCCAACGCAGGGTAAAGGCAAATGCCATCTTTGATTGAGATCTCCGTAGCTTCCTACTCGATAAGGCTCTTCACCAAAATTATTTATCTGAATTCTAATGTAAGTCTCGAACTATGGAAACAATCCCCGAAACCGAAGAGACGCGCCATATGAAAGAGCTTGATGAAGAGTCGATTACCATACTAAAGGGAAAAAACTACGCAGCTCTTGCGACGATTAACAAAGACGGTTCTCCCCAGGTAACTTTGAACGCCGTGGATACTGACGGAAAAAATGTTCTGATTAATACTTCAGTGGGAAGAATTAAAGTAGAAAATACAAAACGAGATCGGAGAGTGTGCGTTGTGGTTCCGGATAATGTTCAACCTCGCCGCAGAGTAACAGTTTTTGGGGAAGTGATCGAGCAAATCACTGGCGAGAAAGCAAAAAAACACATTAACGAAATCTCGTTGCGTTACAGCGGGAAAGAGTACCCGGATCGCCCAGAGCAGATCAGAGTGATATTAACTATCAAACCGAACAAAGTTCTTTACGAAAGAGTGGCCGACCCGAGCTACGGAAAGTTCGTTAGCGAAACTTCTTGAGGCTTTTCCATTTCTTCAGTTTGCATCTCTTTCGAGGCTGATCTTCTGCCGACGATTACAAAACGACGAAAAAAGCGGCTTGAATAATAAGTATTAAACCGATATAGGAGTGGGCCAGGCCGGATTTGAACCGACGACCCACACCGTTTCCTCCAGCGTTTTGGATCTCCTCAACTGTGTAAGGGTATGACCGCATTTTCCGCTTTCAGAAAATGTCTGTTGTCCTAACCAGGTTGTCCGAACGAGAGTATTCCCTCGGCATCCCCTAGACGACTGGCCCGATGAGTAACTTCGAATCCCAGTAGTGCTTTAAAGGTTTAACAGATTTCATCGTTTCAAAACCGAACCTTTGTTCCGATCTTATCGAATCGCGCGTCTGCGCGATTTTTTCATTCGTAGAAAATCCAATCAGATCCTCTTGTGAGGAGAAATATTGAGTTGTTTTTCAGTTCTCAATTTGTAAGAAATCGATGCTCCGTCGTCTGAAATTGCAGAGTTTGTTTCCAGAGCTCCGAATATTTAGGGCAATACGTCATCGCTTTGGATGTAACTTTTTGCTCTTTCAATAGTCGCCGTTATCTGTGGAATGTTGTCAGTTTTTACTCCAATGGTCAAACCATTGATGTAAGATTGTAGAATCCTCATTTCACCTGAACTATCTTTAGAGGATCTGGCCACTTGGCCTATTCTCTGATTTAGCCGGTTTATCTGTTGTAGAGCAAGAATCCTTGTCTCGTCCTTGGAAAATGAAGAACCGTCAGGCTGTCTCCGCATAAGAGGCGTCACGTATCTCTCAACCTGTGAAAATATCTCCCGGATGATCTCATCCAATCCCGTGATCAAAACCCCAGTTTCTCAGCTTACCTTTGCTCCGGAATTGAGTGGTCTGTCCAGAGTAAGGTGAGAGATTTCAGGTCCTTCTGCTGCAGCAAGAAGCATTACTTCAGAGGTGAGTCCCATCAGATTTCTGGGCTTCATGTTCATCACAACGACGATCAACTTTTCTTTGAGTTGATCGGGTTCATATTTCGCGCCTATTCCCGCGATGCACTGTTTTTCAATTCCGCCAATGTCCAGCTTCAGCTTCAACAATCTGGTGGAATTGGGAACTCTCGAGGCATCCATCACTTTTGCTACTCTCAAATCAATTCGATGGAACTCATCAAAGGTAATTTCAGGAACCAATTCCTCTGCTTCGACCGGTACGGTCTGATTTGACTCCATTTTGTCTACAAGCGGTTTCTCTGACATCTAAAAATTCATGCCTTGTCCGCTCTCAATATTTCGAGCTTCTTCTTTAATTCTTCAGGGTTGACCTTTGTAAAAATCGGGTGAACGTCTTTCGACACGATTGGCAGGTCGTCCTCCAGAGAAACGTCATCCCAAATTGGGACGCCATTCGATTTTTTGAAGATGCCTGCTTGGCTCGTAATCTTTAGAGACGTCTCTGGAATAATCGAATAGAGCTCGGAAGCCAGGAGCTTCAAACTAGAAAGTGCTACGAAAAGTATCTGCAGCGCTTTTGTCTTGTCTTCCTTGACAACTTTCCACGGCTCAGTAGTACTCAGAAATTTGTTGGCGTCGTACCCTTGGGAAACAATCGCGCGGCACGCAGCTTGTAACTCTACTTTTTCGAAGAGATTCTTGATATCGATGTGTCTATTTTGCGCGACAGTCACCAGTTCCGAATAGTCCTCTGGAAGATCTCCTAGAGAAAATTCAAATCTATTATCCGCAAATCTAGAAACACCGACCAGAGTGCGGTTGACAAAATTTCCGATAGTGTCATTCAGATCATTATTGACTTTCTCGGAAAAAGAGTCCCATCCAAAATTTACGTCCCCGGCTTCTGGCCGAAGTGAAATCAAGGCAAATCGCCAGTAATCTGCCGGCAGGAGCTCGAGTGCCTCGTCCGTCCAAATGCCGACGCGCCGGCTCTTGGAAAACTTTTGCCCTTCAAAGTTCAAAAACTCGGTCGAGCTTATCAAATTTGGCTCGTTGTATTTTTGACCGGAGGCACGTAAAAGAGATGGCAGGATTATCGCGTGAAACGGAATGTTATCCTTACCGATGAAAAATGAAGTCTTTGAGGCAGGATCAAGCCAGAACTCCTTCCATTTTTCCGGAGTACCTCTTCTTTCAAAGTACTCTATTACCGCGGAAACGTATCCAAGTACCGCGTCCATCCAGACGTAGATTGTCTTGTCCTCGGCTCCCGGAAACGGCGCTTTTATTCCCCACTTTGAATCACGCGTTATTGATCTAGGTCTAAGACCGTCTTTGATCCATGCGCGACAGAATTTGATTACATTGGTAGATAGTTCGGCCCTCGCCAGAAAATCGGAAATGTAATCAGACATTTTCGGGAGATCGAAAAACCACTGCTTTGTCTCCCGAAGAACGGTGGGATTCTTGCATATGACGCAGTAAGCATTGATCAATCGCTCGGCGTCTAGCGGTCTTCCGCAATTGTCGCACTGATCTCCTCGCGCTCTTTCAAAGTTGCAAAAAGGACACGTGCCTTCGACGAATCTGTCGGGTAAGAACCTCTGATCGTGCGGGCAGTAATGAATTCTCTCGATCTGCGTGAAAATGTAAGCGTCATTGTTGTAGATCTGCGTGTAAAGCTCGCGGGTGAATCTCCAGTGGGCTTCCGAATCTGTGCGGGTGTAATTATCATACGAAATGTTCCAACTTTTGAAAATATCTGAGATCCGCCCATGATTAATATCGGCGAGTTCCCGAACCGGTATTCCTCTCTTTAGGGCCTCGACCTCAAGTGGTGTTCCGTGTTCGTCTGAACCAGATACGAAAACAACGTCGTTTCCGATGAGCCTGTTGAATCGGGCAAAAACATCAGCAGAAAGTACAGAGCCGATCATATTCCCAAGATGCGGGATATCCGATGAATAAGGCCAGGCCGATGTAACTACCCATTTAGTCATTATTTTTTGGTCGCTTTCCCGGACTCGACGATAATTCTTCTGAAATTACCAGATCTCGGTATGATTCTCTTTTTACCTAATAATACTCTTTCTGGTTCTTGCGTCCTAAACAGGAATGGAAGATTGCCGCGATTGAAACAAATGAAATAGAGATTTCAACTAAAGGTGAAATCGAAATTCAGAAAATTACAGAAAGAGCCCAAGGTCTGCTTGGTGACTCTCGGCTCAATTTATCCTCCTCTTTCTAATGTCTTCGACTTCCAGCTTGGCAATTATGGAATGGGAAGATGGATTGTTAACAGATCTGCCAGCAATGATGGAAAGAATCGCTCCAAAAGTCGCGCCTTATGAACGCGAAAAGGCATGGCATGATGGAAATGGTCACTCCCACATGAACGCGACCTTACTCGGAGCAAGTCTCTCCCTTCCTTTCTCCGAGGGGCCGATTGCTTTTGGGACCTTGGCAACAGATAATCCTGACCGAAGTTGATGTCAGGCGACGGAATAGAAGGTTGATCGCTCAGCTTCACGGCGATCAATAGGATTGAGCATATTCCTTCTGAGAACTATTCAAGGAATCAATTTTCAAATCAAAGCCCTCGAGCGCTAAGTTCGTTACAAGGGCGTCGATCTCTTGCGGGAATTCGAGAACTCTGGATTTCGAATCTCTGAGCTCGCTTTCATGATCCAGTAAATAGTAAAGTGAAAGAAGTTGATTTGCAAATGAGAGTTGCATGATCTCGGGTGGGTGACCTTCTGCTGCGACCAGATTGACGACGCGCCCCTGGCAAAGTAAGTAAATTGATTTCTTGTTTTCCAGTTCAAATCTGGTGACATTCCTTCGAGATTGCCCGGTTTTTATCGCAAGTCTATTCAATCCTGAAACATCGATTTCTGTGTCAAAATGGCCGACATTACCGACAATTGCACCATCTTTCATTCTTGCAAAATGTTCAGATCTAACGACGTCAATTTGACCTGTACAGGTCAGAAAGATATCACCCAATTCTGCTGCTTTCATCATCGGCATCACCTGGAATCCATCAAGGTGTGCCTCGAGAGCCTTGCGACCATCCACCTCGGTGACGACGACTCGAGAACCCATCCCTCTTGAGCGGAGCGCGACGCCTCGCCCGACCCAACCATATCCTGCAACAACCACGCATTTCCCTGAAAGCAGTAGTCCGGCTGCCCGAAACAATCCATCAATCGCACTCTGTCCCGAACCATACTTATTGTCGAAAAGATGCTTTGTTTCTGCATCGTTTACAGGAATGACCGGGTACGTCAATTTCCCCGCTTTCTCAATAGCCTTGAGCCGAAATGTTCCGGAAGTAGTTTCATCAGTTCCGCCTCTGCAACTCAAAGAACCGGTCTGAGAGTATGCGACGTGAAGCTCACCGCCATCATCGACTATCATCTCAGGGTTTGATTCAGCAGCACTATTGATTGAACTGGTGTACTCATCTATGCTCTCGTTGCTCTTTGCGGATACTGAAACCCCAATGGATCGTAGAAAGGATGCGACATCGTCTTGACTCGAGAGTGGATTTGCCGCAACAAGATGAATATTCATTCCAAACGATTTTAACGATTCAACAAAAACAGCTGTTTCTTTCGAGACGTGCAAGCAGGATGCAAGTCGCAAGTCTTGGAACAGATTCCTTCCGTCATCCTTTTTCCTAAGATATTTTTCAGCAAGGGCGAAAACCGGCATGTGGGATCTCGCCCATTCCACGGAAAGCTGTCCTGACTCCTCGGGAGATGCCAAGCCGCAAGAAGCTCCAGGCCAGATTGACTATTAAGAATTCAGAGGGCAAACAATGGATACAGAGCCGAGTCTGACAAAAGTGAAGTCATCATTGAATTAAATTGGAATTCTCTCAGAGAAGGTCTTTTGGGAAAATCATTCGGAACAGATAAAAGTCAAAGCCCATTCCGGCCACCCTGAAATGGCTAGCGAACCAGATCTGCAAAAGAACTTGAAGCGACTTACTTGGCAGGGAGAGAACTGTCTGTCCTGTGTATACTTTCATCCAAACGATGTATTAAACGCCGACATTCTCGAACGCGGGCCTTGCACTCATCCCAAGCTAAAGCCCTTTGATCTCATTATATCAGGACGTGATTGGTGCAATCTCTACAAGGAGATGCCGCAAAAGACCATCGATGCTCTACAGGAACATGCTTTGAACGAATAGTTATTTTTCATAGTGGACCAACGAAAAGAGCTCGTAATCGGCGAGCTTTTGTCTTCCTTTTAGAAAATCTAGCTCGACCAAAAAGCCGAGCCCTACTACTTTTCCGCCCATTTTTTCGACAAGTCTGACAGTAGCTTCGGCAGTACCTCCGGTTGCAAGCAGATCATCAATTATCGCAACTCGCTCTCCTTTTTTGATGGCGTCTCTGTGCATTTCGATGAATTCTGTTCCGTATTCTAAGGAGTACTCGATTGAAACTTTCTTGAATGGGAGCTTGCCTTTCTTCCTGGCGGGAACAAAGCCTACTCCAAGTTTGTACGCAACCGGCGCCGCTATCATGAAGCCGCGTGCCTCAATCCCAACTATCGAGTCAATTCTCTTATCCTCAAAATGATTTGTTAGAGCATCGACGACTGATCGGAAGGCTTTTGCGTCCCCCAATAGTGGCGTAATATCAATGAAATTAACTCCCTTCTTTGGCCATCCGGGGATAACACGAAGCTTTGACTTCAGATCAACATTAGTCAATGTCCTGCCTTTTTGCACGAGGGCTTTCCGTTTTCGCCCAAGTATCTAAGAATTTAGGGCTATAGTATCGCGCCGGATAGTGAGTTTCCGCAATCACAAGATCTTCTTTCCGGGAGCGAATCAATCACGCTTAATACCAAGCGTTTGACCGTGTCGATATTTTTTCGAAGAGTTTCCGAAACTTCCACGGCCGAAACCGGTTTCTCGGCCCAAACATCATAATCCGTTACCATTGAAATCGATGAGTAGCACATCTGGGCTTCCCGCGCGAGTATACACTCTGGATAAAGCGTCATCCCGATGATATCCGCTCCCCAATTGCGAAAGAGCTTCGATTCCGAACGTGAAGAGAAGCGGGGTCCTTCGATGCAGACATATGTGCCGTTCTCGCGGGAGCTAATTTGCAGCTTTTGTGCACAGTTTCCAAAGATCGCTCTCATCTGTGGACAAAAAGGATCAGCTGAAGAAACATGGACGACCTTCCCGCCATCAAAGAACGTGTCTCCTCGACTCTTCGTCCGATCGATAAACTGATCGGGGAACACGAATTTTCCGGGTTGCAAGTTTTCCTGAAGACTACCCACCGATGAAATGCTGATTATCCTTTCTACTCCTATTTGTTTTAGGGCGTAAATGTTTGCCCTGTAGTTTATCTTGTGCGGAGGAATCGAGTGGTCTTTTCCATGTCTCGGAATAAACGCAATTTTTTCATCGTCGTGATAACCGATAGATAAGAACGGCGAAGTCGGGCCATATGGAGTATATACTCTGACCTCTTTAGCATCTCGAAACATACTAGGATCATAGACACCGGTCCCGCCAATAATTGCAACCTTTGCCAAATCTTTTGTTTGATCTATGAGGTCCAAAATCCTGACTTCGACTCTATTCAATAAAATTTGACTTTTAGAATTACCGCTTCACTTATATCAGAAAACGGAGCGAAAAAATAGAATCTGATCCCAAAAAACTGGTCAGAAAAAAAATGAAGTCAAGTGAAGGGTGAATTTAGATTTTGGAGATTGAAAAACAGTACATTGCAAGAACGATCAAGTACGAAAATACGATCTTGCTGAACATTTGCGACGAAGAGCTCCTCGGCAAGACGGTGAAGGGCGGAAACGTCGATATGGAAATATCGAGAGATTATTTTGGGGGAGAAAAAGTAAGCGAAGTTGAAGCGATTAAACTGGTCAGGTCCTCAAGTATAATCAATCTTGCAGGTACGCGCATTGTGGAAAAGGTCTTGGATCAGAAACTGGCTTCAGAAAAAGCCGTGAAAAAAGTTGGACCGGTTTCCTTCCTTATGATTTACAAGTTCACAAGATGAATGAATATTTCATTTATATTGCCAATGCCTCTAGCTGCTGCAAATCTTAGAGCGGTTGAGTACAATTTACATAATTTCTTGAATGCGAACGGAACTCTAGGAAAGAATTTCCGCCGATTAAGACGTCGAATTTATTTGAATTGGAACTTCGGTAAAGTAAGAATTCGTGAAACCCAAAATAGTCACCTCAATGTTATCGGAGCAACTGAGGTTAGCTGATTTTAGCGTACGCAGCCAATTTTCGAGTGGGCTGTATGAGATGCCGGCAACCTTCACATAAAGCACAGGCTCAATCGAGCATCCAAATGGTATAGTGAGCGTGTAGTAACCCGCGCTAGACGAAGAAATCATAATTGTGTAAAGGATTGTCTCCGACGTGTTTTCGAGTTCAACTATCCGCGCGGAAGTGAACGTGATATCCGAAGTTGTGGATAGCTTCCCGTTTTGATTAATCAGAAAAGCTTTGGGCAGCTCTGAAGTTATTCCCATATGTGAAATGGACGCGTTCGTTGATTGGCATGGACCGTTACAATTGAAATTAACATACGTTTCGACGGCGCTTCCCTGTCCGAGGAATACGATCGGAACATACCACAGGGCTGAATTTCCTTCAAAATTAAGCGAAAATTCATAAGGATTGGGTTCAATCGGAATCGATCCGGGGAAAGCTAGAGTCGAACTCTCCGAGACCGTTGACGTCACAGTCCTCGTCTGGTTCAGCCCGATAATTGCGCTTTGAAAACTTCGGGATGGCCCACTTCCGACTATGTATCCTATTGAACTCGATGCGACGATTGACACCAGAAGCACGAGAAATAAAACAATCAGGGAAGATTTCGACATCAAGTCTTAGGAATTACTTTTGGGACCTATTGTAACACGCGACCTATATCACGATACTCTATTGTCGATTATTTCGCCCCAATAGCACGTTCGGTGACGAAGAAAGCTTATAGAAACTGGTTGCGAGCTGTATGAAAAGGCAGGAGTCGTCCGGACCAGAACATGTCAGAATCCGCGGGAGACAAGGACAAGGGAGAAAAATCTTCCGACGATCCAGATTTGAAGATGCTCAACGCCCGCAGAATGCTCGAACTTAGAAAACGAATGAATCAAGAGATTGCTAAGAAAAACGAGGAAGAGCAAAGGGCTGAAAGGATGAAAAATCAGCCAACGGACCGAGAAGTTCTCCTCAAATCACTCAGGGACCGGGGGGACGAAGTACTCGCAATCGCAGAAGCCGCATATCCCCGAGAGCTTCGCATGATGATTCCTCAGCTTGCGATGTTAATCAAACAAGGCAAAATTACGACGATCTCGGGTGGAGAATTACTCCAGTTTTTCAGATCTCTTGGTATGCGCGTAAGTGTTAACACTTCAATTTCTGTCGAAGATCATGGCAAGTTTGTCAGTCTAGCTGATAAATTGAAGCAGGAAAAGTAAGATCTTTCAAACTTTTTCAAAGTCGACATTCGCAACCTTGCTTTCTACTTCCGCTTTCGATATTATCGCTTTTTCAATTCCGTAATTTCTAATTGCGAGTGTGCTTGCAGTTACAGCGAAGGCAAGTGCGTCTTTCAACTGCTTTGAATCCGTATAGCGTGCGGCAAATGAAGATAGCATAATGTCGCCTGCACCGGTTGTATCCTGGACCCTCACCTTGAATGGAGAAGCTTTCAATTCGAGCCTCCCGTGCTCGTAGACTTCGATTGTCGAGGGTCCAGAAGTCAAGAGAATATTATTTACAAATCTCGATATTTGACGGATAGCTGATTCTTTGTCAGAGGTCCCCGACCACGCTTCGAGTTCTTCAAAATCTGCCTTCAAGAAATCAACCCCGGCAAGAGCCGAGATGTCCAGGCCCGATTTCATTCCCATTTCGCCTGTTTTCTTATCGAATCGTCTTACAAACCCTTGAGAATCCACAAACACGAGTTCAAATTCTTTCGATACTCTTTCGAGGAGCGATAGGGAAATCTCTCCCGCTACGGGATTAAGAACCAAAGATCTGTCGCTCGGTGATTCTCTTAAGTACGCTCTAAAATCGTCAAACGTGAGCTCGCGACACCTTGCAGCCAGCCACATCCGCCTGTGCTCTCCCGATCGGTCGATCCGGTAGCTTGTGGTTTTGGAGCCCGGAGCTAACCATTTCCAAATGCTGAGACCGGTTTTCTCCTTGATCAGGTCAGAGTATTCATCGGGGAAATCATCTCCGATCCTGGTTACTATTTCCGGACTATAGCCAAGGCTGGAGAGCGCAAGCGAGGAATATGACGGGGCTCCTCCCAAAGCTTTTCGGGGAACTATCTGGCCGGCGACATCAATTATTTCGTCTACGACAACATGTCCGGCAATGATAATTCCAGCTTCCTGTCTCGCACCGCTCATTTCTTTTTCCTGAAAAAGTGCCACGCTCCTCTTATGTGTAATTAGTTAGAGTTTCACTAATCACGAGAGAACACTTCGGTGAATCAGAAACGAGGCGACGTTGCTCAGGAAATCATCTCAAACGAAGCTCTGCGGGAGAGCATTTTGGGAACCGGTAAAGGAGCAGTTGGTCTTCCCGAAGTCTCGCTTGATATTTTTTCGATCAATTCTGTTGAGCTCATTTGCTTTTCGCCAACAGAGCGGATCCTCACCATCAGTTGAGAGGGGTTCTGCTCCTCTTTTTCTCCAACGACTATGATGAAGGGCACCCACTCCTTTTCAGCCTCGCGGATTCTCTTTCCGACGCTTTCTTCCCTATCATCAATGTCTATTCGAATATGTGAGACCTCGAAATTCTCTGAAACTAGCTTACACGTATCAACAAATTTCTGGGAAACCGGAACCAGCCGGACCTGGACAGGACTCAGCCACAACGGCAAGGTTCCAACCTTTCCAGTTGCCTGCATTCTTCCGGCATTTTCTAGCAATCCGAAAATTACCCTCTCGATTGCGCCGGAGGGAGAATTATGCAGTATCATCGGGGTCTGCTTTTTTCCGCTTTCGTCAACGTATGTTATTCCATAGCGCTGCGCATTTTCAATGTCGATTTGGTCTGTCGAAAGCGCCGATGCCTTGTCAAGATTATCGATATAATTGAACTCCCACTTTAAGACAAAGTAGAAGAAACGCTCCTTCCACATTTCGACAATTGCGGGTCGGCCGTGCTTTTGAATAATCGACGCAATGAACTCTTTGTTTTCGCGGTAAAATTCTTCAGTGAATCGAATCGCTAGCTCGTAATCGTTCTCGTCAAATCCTATCTCTCGTAGGACGCTCTGCGAGAGTTCAAAACGCTTCGGAAATTCTTCCTTGGCTTGCTCAATATCCCGCACAATCGCATGACAGTCTGGCATTGTGAAAGCCCTGAGCCGCCTCAGACCCACGAGCTCTCCACTTTTCTCCCGGCGGAACGAGTAGCGTGTCAGTTCGTATAGTTTCAGAGGGAGTTGCTTGTATGTCAGTTGCAAATCCTTCGCAATCAAAAACTGTCCGAAGCAGGCGGCAAATCTGAGAAAATACTCCTTTTCATCTGATTTTACGAGGTACTGCCTTGCTGGAAAACGGTTCAGATAACTCGCGAGGCTGGGGTGCTCCAAGTCATACATGATCGGGGTCTCGACTTCCACACCGCCGTACTCCTGCACCCGCTGAGTGACGTACCTCTCGATTAGCGATTTTATCATTCTACCTTTTGGGTAGAACCGCATGTTGCCCGGGTCAGAGGCGGGCTCATAGTCGACAAGGCCAAGCTTCTTCATCAGGTTCACATGCGGTGGTACCTGGTTAACTGCCCTAACTTTCGCAGTTTCATAATTCTTTAATTTCTCGAGGTGTTTGTGTTTTGAAAAATCATAGTCTGCAACCGGGGTCAGATTTCCTTCGAGATCTATAACATACCACTGCGAACGCAAAACTTCTTCTGCCTTGAGGGCTGCGGAGACGATTTCCTCTTTCTTGTCGTCGGGCTTTGATTTTCCTGTTTTTAGGGCAACTGGCTGGAAATACTTTGACTGCTCGGCGAGCGGATGTCCCTTTACCTTCATGGAGAGAGATTTGTTCCAGCCGAAGGGTACGTGGTGGACTGAGACCCCGATCGCTTCGATTCGTTTTTCGAGATCCACAAGAATTTCTTTGGCTTTGGCGGGCGGAGCAAGATTATTACTCAGATGAGCGTAGGGATAGACGATAAATGAAGTGCATTTCAGCTGATTTTCGGCCTTTTCGACCTCCTGAACGCACTGCTCAACCACGGATTCATCGTCGCCTTCCTCGACGCTGATCAGAAGCAAAACGCTATCTCGAATCAACCTCGCCTCGAGAGAGGTTTCCTCGGCCTGGGGAATCTCCTTCTTTACAGGCTTGTATTCGACTTCATCGCAATGTAGCTGAAGGACTCTCAGAGCAAATCGCCTTCGATATCATCTTAGGATAACTGAAAAAAGGTTCTCTACTTGAATCTGACTCGGTCGAGCTCGCGATCTTTCTTTGTCGCTTTCTTCCACACCTTGTAGTGCTCGTGGCAGAGATAAACACGCCTGTCGCCCGAAACAGTCAGACCGCTGCCGGTTAGCTGGTCTTTGCTGATTGATCTCTCCGCTGAATTGGTGCATCCCGAGACAGAACAACCGACACCCTTGCCTATTTTTCCCAATTACTAACTCTCACTGATTTTTCTGAAATTGCAGTACACGAAAGAATCGAGGCTGTGCAAATTCAAGTTCATGCGCGCACTCTATAAAAGCGTACTAATTTTTGGAATCCGTAACAAGGTCGAATGGAAACACGGTCCTGAACAAAATTAGGAGTCAGGTAGCCCCGCTTGTCGACACCATTGGTCGTTCATTGGGTGCAACCGGTCTCTCCCCAACTTTCTGGACTTTTCTGGGGTTCCTTTTTTCTTTGTTTGGAGGCGTCGCGTACGGACTGAGACCGGGAGAAGCTTTCATCGGAGCTTCACTGATTGTAATCTCCGGGATCTTTGACGTACTGGACGGAGCGGTCGCACGAGTCATGCACCGCGTCTCGAAATCAGGCGCATTCAATGACTCCACGCTTGACCGGCTCGCCGAGGTCGCAGTTTATGCTGGCATAATTTATGGAAATTATACTTCGCCGATTCTAGTTTTGCTAGCTCTTGCTTTTTCCCTGCTGGTCAGTTATACAAGAGCTAAAGGCGATTCTCTCGGCGTGTCCCTTTCGGGTATTGGTATTGGAGAAAGGGCCGAGAGATTGATCGTCCTTATAGTATTCTCGTTTATCGGCCTTGTCTGGATCGCAGTCGTGATTGTTTTGGCAATTGCCGCCGTAACTTTCGTGCAGCGGTACTACGCGATACTGAGAAAACTATGATTTCAGTAAGACGGCCTAGAACGTTTTCCGTCTATCTTCTTTTGCCCTAACCTTAACCATTCCGTAGTGAACCGCGCAAGAAACGCAATAGTACTTGATCGTTGTAGGGGAGGCTATGTAAGCGCCCGCCGCCCGTAGTTCTCTGGCAAGAGTCGGTTCTACCAGGCTGACACGCGAGGTCATTTTCTTTGCCTTGTCGATGGGAGTCTCTCTACCGCAATTGCTGCACTGGACGGTGCCCGAGCTTCCTTTGCCGCCCTTGGACCTGCCCCTGCTCTTCCTCTTCTTCGTCATAATAATCCCTAGTTGACAATTGCTAGGCTTTAAGCTTTGGAGTTCACCAGTGAAAAAAACCGCTAATCTGTTTAGGCAAACAGGAACTGTTAGTCAAATCGCGCGATAACAACAATTGCGCCAACAAAAATCATCAATGCAGCCATAAAGTAGAAGATTGGCACGAGCTGGGGAATCAGTACTGTCTGATAAATTGCATACGCAAAAACTCCACCGAGAAGTATGCAGATGAGTCCGATAACTCTCAAAAGAGCACTTATTCTCTGCTGTGAATTACTTAGGGCCTTGGACATGGACGGTCTTTACTCGCGGAAGGGTTTGTCGTGCTAACATCAAATTTTTCGCGTTTTAACCTTTTACTTCGTGGATGACAATTATGCTGCCGGCAAAAACGCCCTACAATGACCTTGCTTCTTCCATTTTTTCTTTCAAATAATTGTCGACGATGAAAGTCAGTCCGAATTTTGAGAAGGCCTCAAGTTCACTCTTGCGCTTTATCTTGAGAAATATGTCGAGCTCTCTCTGCCAGACTCCGCCGTGATATCTGGGATCTTTCTTTAGTTCCTGTGCCCTTTTGACATCTGCCTCGGTCATGGGATCTGTGGGCAATTTGTATTTGACGATGTCACTAGCCCAGACCCCGATCCACTTTGCTGTTGGAACAGTTAGATCGCGTAGATGAGCAGCATTTGCCGATCCGCTGATGATGACCATCGCGATGTGCTCCCCGTAAACGTCCCCATCAGTCATAACATAAACCGGGAGGTTCAGCTCCTTGTTCAATCGCTTCAGCATGTACCTTGTAGATCTTGGCGCCTGCCCGGACGTATCGATCAAAATCGCCTTGTACTTCTTTTCCACCTCTTCTTCCACAAAGCGGGTAAAGATGCCTCCCTTTTCCACCGCGATGATCATCTCTGCCGAAGTATCAACAAACTCTGCGGTGCTGAGCGATGGACCGATTAGATATCCATCCGGATGCGACGACAGATTTAGGCGCCTTCCTTCAAACCTCGGAACCGTATACTCTACAGTGAGATCACCAAAAATCGCGCTTCTTTCCTCTGGATAGATCTTGAACTCTTCGCGGGCACGGGAAAGGACGGTCTCTAGATCTGTAATAATTTCGTCAGACTCTGCCTGGTCGACGAACTCCATGGCGTCTGCTTGAGAGGAGTAGTATGCATCCCTGAGGGTCGATGTCTTGCCCTGTTCGACAAGTCTGTCCGCAAAATAAGCGAGCCAGAGCATCTGCGTGAACGGGCGAATGTGCTTGATGTTCCCGGCAGAACGCTTTACGTTGATCTTGTCTAGAATGTACTGCTTCAGCTTCGGATCGTAAACGATGTTACTGACCGACCGGCTGGGGAATAGAAATTCAGGGAACTTTGATTGATCGAGATCGTCGTACGTCTTCGCGCCGAGATCCCGGAGCTCCTTGAGGAGCTGCTCTCTACGAGCTGCCGCCAAATGTTTCGAGGCTTTGCTGGGCATTTCCTTCTACACCTGCTTTCTTCTTAGTTCTACTTGCATTGTCCTTTGCAACTGCTTCATTAATTTCCTTGGCAGTTTGCTCGCTTATCGCGTTATCAGACTCTGATCCCGGTTCAATAGCAACATCGCTGCCGAGAAGCTTCTTGTAATTCGGTGGTTTCTTGTTACGGGATAGATCGGTCGAGAATTTCGCTATTAGAGGAAGGTACTTGCCGTAAATGTTCATTCGCTTTTTCTGAAACTCCATGGATCCCTTTCTAGAGACATAGCCCGCCAGTTTCCGAAGGACTTCTCGGGTTCCGTTCTTTAGTTCACGCTCGAGCTCGGGCCTGTCGGCAAGATACTCCTTTCCCACGGTCTTGAATGGAACTTTTGTCGAGCACACGTGGGTGATTATTGCAAGAGGGGAGTCTTGCGCAATCTTGTATCGCTTCCAATCGATGTCTTGGATGATCCTGAACGCTACGTCATTTCCCTCGTCGTAGAGCAGCGGAATCCTGTTTGCAAACCTCATGAGCTTTACACCGGGCTCGATCAAACTTCCGCCGTAAGCCACGCCGACTTCAACTATGAAGGGATAACCAGAGTAAGCGGAAGGGGGCCTGACGCACATTGCAACAAATTCCGGATTAAGTTCCTTCATTATTCCAGCCTGCATGATCTCCTCCCCGAGAGGCGACAAACACGAGGCATCTGGCGGCAGGAATTCTTCAAACTGCGGAAGAGAATTTACAAACTTTACAACATCCTCGTTTCCCAGAGTCTTTGGTTTCCTCGAACTCTCAAAGCCGGAAAAAGATAGAAACTTTTGAGCTGTCTTTTCGCCGACGCGGTGAAAGTTGTTGGTCATGAATTTCACAAGGGTTGCTTCGTTGGTTTGCTTGATCAGACGACGCAAAGCCTCAACGTCGATTCCGTACGGGTGAGGAAGTGTTTCTCCCGGCGCAGGAGGAATTAACGTCGTACCTCTCTGGTACGCGATTTCTTTTCCATCAGGGTCGATCAGGCTAATGTTGGCATACGGAGTTACAAGCGCAGTTTGCTTGAAATAGTCCAGAATTTTCTGCCCAGCCCTAAAGTAATCTCCCATGAGGGTCAGCTGAACTGACGTTCCTGTAGTTTCAGCAGGGATAGTATTGTGTTTCAGAATCACCGGCTTATTTTCCTGAATATCGATAAGCATGTCGAGGACGTGAGTAATCTTGCCATCAAAACACGAGGAAATAGTCACTGGCCTGTTCGTCGTTATCTGTGCATAGAGGATGGCCATGGTCCCTCCCATGCCGAACATACCTCTGGATTGTTTCAGCTTATACTTGGAACCATAAAATACTCTTCCAAATGCGTTCGGGAGGTGTTTAGCCTCGATTCCTGGGCCGTTATCCTTCACAGTCAGGGTATAAGCAACCTGTTCCCCCGCTCTGATGCCTTCCGGAGCGAATTCGATCTTTACAGAAATTTCTGGAAGGATCTGAGCCTGTTCGCAGGCATCCAGGCTGTTTTCAACTAGCTCTCTTACAGAAGTGTAAAGAGCTCTAGCATTGTTGCTGAAACCGGCGAGGTCTCTATTGCGGTAGAAAAATTCGCTAGGCGAAATTTCCGAGTACGTCACTTTTTGTTGAACTGCGACCATACTAAATTACCAAGCTCCAAAATCGAGTACTATTTGTTGAATAGAGCGAGAAAGCAAAACGAGGCCGCTGAGTATTCTGAAGCTTGCGATAAAAATATTCCCGAAGTTTTCCAGTCGAAAAACCCGGATATCAATTTTGCTCGGGAGGTCTCTGAGCTTCCCAGAGCTGCATCCTGTCCAGCTTTCTCTTGGTTCTGTATTTTTGCAGCAACTCGTACGCCGATTTGTGTGTACCACCCTTCGCCAGCTTGTCGATCGCCTCCTTTGCGATCTTTGAATCGTCCGGATCTGCTATGATAGCAACTGTATGCCCGTAGATGGAAATCTCGGACTGGGTTAGCTCTTCGATCAGTTTTCTTGCCTTTCCGTCAGTTCCGATTAAACGACTCCGAATTCTGACAAGAGCATTTTCTGATTTGCCAGCGTACTCTCTTAGATCGATCAGCGTCAAAATACGCTCCTCCTGCAAGAGTGAAAAGGCTCTTTGAGGTGAAAAACCTCGCGCGATTGCTGAGACGATGTCATATGCCTTGAACGGATTAGACTCCAAAAGTGCCTCGGGCTGGTAACTGATTCTGGTCTCCCCCGTTTCACCATCAATTTCAAGACTGACTCCGCATCGCCTCTCAATTTCAGACTTTACAGCCCCTTCCTTTCCGACAAGAGCTCCAACCCGCTCGAGCGGTACTCTGACGACCTGTTCAGAACTCAAACTAAAGCAGCCTCTTCATCGTTTTGCATTTGTAATTCATCTTCCTCGCTCTTAGACCTTTTTCCACGAATTTTTGCCAACAGCTTTTCCTCGTCTTCTTCAACTCTCACGCCCCTTTTGCTGAAGAACCTATTAACATTGGAAATGTCTCTTTTGAGAAACTCTTCGGCGGAAGGATGTACTATTGAAACTGCGGAACCAAAATCAAACAAAATTAGATGTTTTTCCAGCTTCATCACGTTATACTCTGAAAGGTCCGAGTGCACTAAATCCGCTTTCTGGTAAATTAGTGCCATTGATTTGATCAAATCCGTATAATCAGCTTTCGTGGCTTTGGAGTCGATCAACCGTGGCGCTGGAATCCCCGCTTTCCCAATAAATTCCATAACGACGACGTTACCTTGGAAAGTCAATGGGCGCGGAACGCGGACGCCCGCGTTGAAAGCCTGCTTTAGGTTTACGTATTCCTTCCTTGCCCATAATTCCGCGATTCCTCGACTGTCGCGGCGAATTTTGTTAAAACGGGGATCTCCATCAACATATTGCAATCTCTTCTTGTAATCCGACGAGGCCACAACGTAAATTTTGACGGCGACATCAGTCCCATCACTTTTTACTCCCCAATACACGCGAGCCTCCTTCCCAGAGCTAATGACACCATTAAGATACGCAAATGCATCGGCATTAGAAAGATCGTAAAGGATCATCAAAGTCTTCCGATCAAAGACTTCCTCAAAGACGGATCTTTCCTCCTCATTCTTGAGTATGACGCGATCTCGTTTGTCTATCCTTTCCGCTTCTTTGTGGAACTTTTGAAGACTTTCCTCTCCCTTTTCGTCTCTTTCGCGAACGTACTTCAAACTTTGAACAATTCTTCCAATGTCGTAAATGGTTTGAAAAGGGAAAAGCATTACGGAAGGAGTTTCAGCCACAATTCGTCCTTGATTAGAAACCTTTTTCCCGATTCCTCGTACATTTCTTGTGGAATACTACGTGATCGTTTGAGAGAGAAAGTTTGCTAATTTGATTTCCATTGCTATTCCGGATTCTATGTTCCTAGAAGATGACGCCCTTCGTGAAAAGACGGTAAAGGTTGGTCTAATTGCGAGATCAGCCGCAATCTTCGGGGTCGAAAGAATCTACATCTATCGAGATCCTTCACGCAACAGCGACGATGATTACGAGACTGCAAAAGTTATTTTCGAATATATGGAGACGCCCCAATATCTTCGCAAGCGACTTTATGGTCGTCGGAAAGAGCTTGAGTACGTGGGTTTGTTGCCTCCCCTTAGAATCCCTTCCCATTTGAAGGAGTACACCGTTGAACCCAATGAGATCCGTGAAGCGGTGATAGTGTTGCAGAACGGCGAGCTGATGGCAGATATCGGCGCAAACAAACTTGCTATGGTGGAGGGCAGAGTTCATGAGAGTCAACGAGTCACGCTTAGGGTGACTTCAGTGGAGCCTCTAATTGTGCGTGTGGAGGAAAATCCAGTGGAACAATACTGGGGTTATGAGATAAGACGTGCACCCTCATTGGCACGATTTCTGAAAAGCTCGAACTTTGAGCTACTGATTATGACGTCGCGATTAGGCGAAGCAGTAGATACTATCTGGAAGGATTTTTGCGCTAAATGTTCAGGTTCTCCGAGGATCTTGATCTGCTTTGGGTCACCCCAGGCCGGGGTTGATAAATTATTGAAATTGGAAAAAGCTAGAGTAAAGGACTTTCCTTCGATTTACGTGAACACATTTCCCGGTCAGAAAGTGGAAACAGTTAGGCTTGAAGAAGCGATCCCCGGGACTCTCGCCCTCGTGAATGTTGCATCAAAAGTATGATCTTGTCAAAGAAAATACGAGAATCTCAAATTGTATGAAAAACCGATTCTATCGCTAAACGTTTAAAAAGAATATTCGGCGATGTCGTGCAGTACGGCGTTTTTCGGATGGGTCATCGTAAGCATAGCGCACCTAGGCGAGGCTCTCTCGCTTTTGCACCTAGAGCGCGGCATCAGGTACTTCTCCCCAGGATAAGAAACTGGACAACTCGAGGAGTGGACAAGCCGACTTTGGGCGGTTTTCCTCTTTTCAAAGTAGGTATGGTTCAAGTCGTTACTCTGGACGATAGAGAAAAGACCCCGAATTTCGGTAAACCGATGTTTAATCCCGCAACCGTTCTATCGGCTCCAGCCCTTACGGTTTTTGGGTTCAGGGCATACGGCCGAAAGAATGGAATAGATTTTGCTCTCGGAGACGTTTTTTCGAACAGTTTGCCCGAAGAAATCCAAGAAAGAATTTCATTTCAACGAGATTCAAAAGATTCTGAATCCTTCGATGTGTCGCTAAAAAAAGTCGAAAGCATGTTAGGAGAAATATCAAGTTTCACCGCAATAGTCGGCGTTACTCCTAGCGAGGCGGGACTGGCGAACGGAATACCCCAGATTCAAGAAGTCGGCATAGTGGGCGGAAATGCAAAGTCCCAATTTGAGTATCTCAAAGGAGCTGTCGGCAATGTAGTAAAGCCAGCGGATTATTTCAAGCCTGGTGCTTTCATCGACAGTATAGCGATCACAAAGGGCAAAGGATTCGAGGGAGTCATCACTAGGTTTGGTGTAAGGCGAAAACAACACAAATCTAGAAAGACGGTCAGAGAAGTTGGAGTAATCAGTCCTTGGCACCCGGCAACCGTGATGTATACCGTTCCAAGAGCAGGGCAGATGGGTTTCCATCAACGGATTGACAAGAATAAGAGAATTCTAGCCGTATCTAACGCACAAACGAATCCGATTACACCAAGTGGCGGTTTTCCACATTTCGGAGATGTAAGAGGAGATTACGTAATTGTTCGCGGCTCTGTGCCGGGACCGATCAAGAGACTAGTGGACCTTAGATTGCCGCTTTATCCAAGAAGGCAAAAAGTCATAGCTCCTAAAATCGTTGAAATCAACGTTGCTGGTAAAGCAATACCTCTTATTTCAACGCCAGCGCCATCCAAGTAGTTGTTTTCTGATGCAAACAAAAATTCTGGATCTTGAAGGACAAGAGGGAGACTCCGTCGATCTCCCTTCTGTGTTCAATACTACTGTCCGAGAGGATGTCATTAACCGCGTTTTTGTAGCGCTAGCCTCTCATAAGAAGCAGCCTCAGGGTCGCGATCCTCTGGCAGGCGAGAGAACCTCGGCTGAATCAGGTCATCCACCAACTGGAAGAGGAATCTCTAGGATTCCACGTGTAAAGGGAGAGAGGTACTCAAAGTCTGGAATGGCAGGTGCAGTTGCAAGTACTGTACACGGTCGTATGCCTCATCCGCCGAAATCCGAAAAAGTTATTCGGAAAGAAATCAATTCAAAGGAAAGATACTTGGCGGTTGCTTCCGCAATTGCAGCGACCACAAATCAGGACCTTGTCCAGAAAAGGGGTCACAAGTTCTCTGCCAAACTTCCAATTGTTGTATCCGGAGATCTTGAAAATATTACAAAAGCGCGAGATCTGAAGAAATTCCTTACGGTTTTAGGCGCAGACAAGGATATTCTAAGAGCGGGCGACCGAAAAAAGAAGGTTACAAGCGCGCTTTCGAGAAGAATCAGACCGGGAGTTGGTCCGCTGATCGTTGTCTCAAATACGTCAAAACTTAGGGCAGCCGCAAAATCTTTTACAGGTTTGAGTGTTGCGACCAGTTCCAGCCTTTCAGTTTTGGATCTTGCACCGGGTTCCATTCCAGGCCGACTAACAATATGGACAAAAGAATCTCTTAACGGTATTTCGAAAAACGTCCTAAATGCTGGAGGTAATTAATTATGAATCCTGAAGATGCGCTAAAAATAGTCTATAGACCTTATGTTACAGAAAAAACATTTGACCTAATCGAGAGACAAAACAAACTTTGTTTCCTTGTTGACCTGAAGGCTTCAAAGAAGAAAATCAAGAGTGCTATTGAGACCCTTTACCAGGTCAGGGTAGCGAGTGTCAATACTGCAATAACGATAATCGGGAAGAAGGCATTTGTCAGACTCGCCCCCGAAAGTTCTGCTACTGATCTTGCCTCAAAACTTGGATTGGTGTAATAGATGGGTAAGAGAATTCTTCAGAGACACCGCGGTAAAGGCGGGATTCAATACAGAGCTCCCGAGAATGGCAAGTTTGCGAAGGTGCGCTATCCTTTCGTGCCCGATGGTCAGACTGCGGAAATGAAAGTATTGGATATTGTTCATGAGCGTGGCCGGGCTTATCCACTTGCCAAGCTGGATTTTTCAGGTAAAAGATTCTACATACCAGCTGTTTCTGGAACTGTTGTAGGTACCGCAATTCAAATTGGCCCCCAAGCTTCGGTCACCTCTGGCAATATACTTCCATTATCTAGTATCCCTGAAGGGACTGCCATATGCAACATTGAGAGATATTTCTGTGACGGCGGTAGATTGGTCAGGCAGGCAGGTGAATCAGCGGTTTTGTTTGCTAACACGCCTCAGGGATCTACAATCAGGATGCCCTCAGGACGCACAGCTTTTCTTTCGCCTCGATGTCGCGCTTCAATAGGAATTGTTAGCGGAGGAGGCAGGGTCGAGAAGCCCTTTCTCCGTGCAGGTGCAAAGTATCACCTGATGAAATCGAAAGGAAAAATGTACCCTCGCATGCGAGGAATCGCTATGGCTGCTGTTTACCATCCATTCGGTGGAGGAAGACACCAGCATCCAGGCAAGTCCACATCGACCTCTCGTAATGCGCCTCCAGGACGGAAGGTAGGAAATATTGCACCTCGCAAGACAGGACGAAAGAGAATAGTTAGGGCCGAGGATCGAGTATAGTAAGAGAGTGAGTGAATAGAAATGCCGAAAGAGTTCAAGTACCGAGGATATTCGTTAGAGCAACTTCAAGGGATGTCATTTGAGTCGTTTCTCGGTCTCCTCCCTTCAAGACAAAGAAGATCCTTGAATCGGGGAATTTCAGACGAAAAGAAAAAACTGATCGAGGAAACAAGGCTTGCAAAGGATGGCAAGATCAAAAACCCGATTAAGACTCATGCCAGAGACATGGTGATACTGCCATACATGGTTGGGTTGAATATACAAGTTCATTCCGGCCGCGAATTTGTGCCACTCGAGATCAAGCCGGAAATGGTGGGTCGCTATATTGGAGAATATGTCATCACTAACAAAAAAGTCGTCCATGGAACTCCAGGTATTGGGGCATCGCGATCAAGTCTCTATGTCCCGTTGAAATAAGCCAAGAAATTTCAGGTCGAAGTCTTTCACTCAACTTGTTACAGCAAGGTATTTATCCACTCAAAGAAAGAGTCCCCTTTCTACAACAAAAGTGTTAGACGAGAATTGCCGCTTTTCAGGTACGCCTTTCAGAATTATGATCCTCTTCTTCACATCAAGGCTTCGGGAAGAGAGGTAGATGTGTCTCCGAAGACAGCCAGAGAAGTCTGTAATACAATCAACGGGATGTTTTTGCGCAATGCGAAAGAGTACCTTGAAGCCGTAGCTGAAAAGAAAGCAGCAGTTCCCTTTAGGCGATTTAAGCGAGGAGGAGCACATCGCTCCGAAGTTAATGGCTTCCATGCAGGTGGCTATCCAGTAAAAGCAGCATTGAAAGTCTTAGAGGTTTTAAACAATTTGGAAGCGAATTCAGAATTCAAAGGAAGAGATTTGGACAGGATGAAAATTATCCACGCGAGTGCGGCCAGAGGTAGAATAATAAAGGGATATACGCCCAGGGCGCAAGGACGGTCTTCGCCTTCTTTCAATACCCTAGTCCACATTGAACTTGTGGCTACAGAGGCTTAGATTTTTTTGGCTACTACAACTATCACCACAACCAAAAAAGTCCTAAACAAATTCGAGCGAAATGCCGACATTGACGAATTCCTAGAAAAGTCATTGACGGAAGCCGGTTATGGCGGAGTTGATATTACGACTTCGCCGGTCGGCACGAGGATCACTCTCTTTGTTCAAAGGCCCGGTTTGGTTATCGGTCGAAGAGGTATGGGGATACGCGATCTTACTGAAAAACTAGAAAAGAAGTTTGGTCTTCCTAATCCACAAATTTCAGTAGTCGAAGAAGAAGTTCCCGAGCTGAACCCAAGAATAATGTGTTCTAGAATCGCCCAGACTGTTGTGCGCGGAACCGCATTTAGGCGGGCGGCACTTTGGGCAATGAACTCTATGATGAATGCGGGCGCCCTCGGTGTTGAAATTAATATCGCTGGAAAATTGAGAAGCGAAAGAGCTCACTTTGAAAAGTACGTTTCTGGCGTAGTGCCAAAAAGTGGCGAGACCGCAGACAGGATTGTGCGGAGAGCTACAACTGACGTTCTTTTGAAAATGGGATTGTATGGAGTGAAGGTGAGTATTGCGATTAAGAATTCGATTGCTCCAGACATTGAATTGATAGAGCCCACTGACTCAGAATCAGCCGAGTCACCGTCCGAAAGGGATCAGACTGAATCTGAACCACAAACACAGGCTCAGCAGGAGCAACCTCGACAAAAGGAAGCTCAGGCCCCAAGGTCCTCTCGACGAAGTTCGACGAGCAAAAAGGAGTCCAAGAAGGAAGATGAAACGACTCAAAGCTGATGACCTTTCACGCTTGTCAGATCCTGATCTGATCAAGCGCCTAAATGATCTTAGAACTGAGCTTTCAAGACTTAGGTCGAGCGCAGCACGCGGTACTTTGAAGAAGGAGCTTGGAGAAATTAAGACAGTTCGGCGAAACATAGCTCGTGTACTTACTTCCATAAACGCGAAGAAGAAATCAGTTGAACCGATAGCGCAAGAAAAGACAGTCAAGAGCGAAGTGCCCGCGGTAAAGAGCTAGGTAAATCGTCTAAGAAAAATTTGGTGAATGATGGTTGTATTCAGGAATGTTGATAGGAAGGGAAATTGTAGTTCTTGCTTCTCGAGACAGAACTATGCTTAATTTGAAAGGCCTCGTGGTGGATGAGACGAAGAACATTATCACAGTGGTTACTCCGCTCGATAGGCAAGTGAGGATTCCAAAATCGATAGTAACTCTGAGTCTTACGGGCAGGAAAAAGGAAACTCTTGTCATTGAGGGTTCTAAATTAATCGGAACTCCTGCAGATAGAATAAAGGGATAGAAAGTATAATGTCGCAAGCTAAGAATATCGGCCTTCAGGTCAAGGCTCCAGCTAGACACTGCGAAGATCCCAATTGCCCATTCCATGGCACCTTGAAGATCCGAGGCAAGCTAGTGACGGGGAAGGTAGTCAGTGTTTCGGCGAAGAATCTCGCTGTAATTCGGAGAGAATCTACTCAATTCTACAAGAAATATTTGCGGTACTTTAAGAAACGCCACAAACTTCATGCGCATCTCTCGCCATGTTTTGATCTGAAACTAGGAGATATTGCGACGATCGCAGAATGTAGACCGATTTCAAAGACAGTTTCTTTTGTAGTCGTGGACAGCGTCAGAGAGACAGTTACTGATAAGGCCGGGCAAAAGTAGAGAGAAATTTTCGGTGGATTAGTTTTGTCGACTAAATCAAGAGCGGTTTCAGCAAAAGGAGTCTCAGAGTTTAAGCTATACATTACCAGGGCTGTTCCTGTTAATGCAGTGATAACCTGCGCTGATAATACTGGCGCAAAAACACTTCGAGTTGTTAACGTCACAAGGTATCACGGAAGGCTGAGACGAGTTCCGGCTGCGTCAGTCGGAGATCACATAACCGTCGTCGTAAAACGTGGCCCTCCTGAGCTTAGAAAGCAAACTTTCGGAGCAGTGATCATCAGACAAAAGTACGCGGTAAGGAGAGTCAGCGGTCAGAGAATAATGTTCGAAGACAACGCCGCTGTCATAATTACTCCAGAGGGCGATCTGAAAGGTACGGATATCAAAGGACCTGTCGCAGCTGAAGCTGCAGAAAGATGGCCAAGAATTGCCAACCTTGCCACTATGATTGTTTGATGAAATGGAGTTAATCATAATTGAAATTCTCAACTAGTTCTTCAAAACCGGTAAAGGTAAGAAAAGCGCTTGCCAATAATCCAACTAGAGAAAGGACACTGAAGTTAGCACGGGCAATGCTCTCCGCAGATCTAAAATCAAAATACGCGACGAATTCTGTCCGCGTAAGACCGGGCGATAGTGTAAGACTAGTGAGGGGCGAGTACGCTGGTGTAGAAGGAAAAATTCAGAAGGTCTTTCCTGCGGAGGGTCGAGTTACCGTAGAGGGGGTTACACGAGAGAAAATCGCGGGTGGAACAACGCCTTTGAGAATTCACACTTCAAACGTTGTCGTCACCAGCCTTAACCTGGATGACAAATTTCGCAGGCAGAAATTAGAAGGTACTTCCTAATTTTTCAAGTTGACAGTGAATATTTGAATGGCAAAAAAGAGTGGTAGTCTAAAGGCAAAACGATCTGCTAGTCCCGCGTTCTGGCAAATTTCGAGAAAAGACAAAAGATTCGTGGTTAGGACTTCTCCTGGACCTCATCCCAAGGCTCTCAGCTATCCCCTGCTAGTTGTCCTAAGAGACGTTCTCGGACTCGCTAAAACGAGACGTGAGGCGCTTTCTGTCCTAAATGAGGGAAAGGTTAGCGTCGACGGCCGAGTTGTAAAGTCAGAGGCTTTTCCAATAGGATTGATGGACGTTGTTGATTTTCCCGAAGTAGGTCGGTCTTACAGAATGGTTCCCTACTATGGCAGGCTGGTTCCTGTTGAAATCGATTCGAAGGAAAAAGGCTTGAAGCTTTGTCATGTAAAGTCGAAAAAGACTGTGCGCGGTTCAAAGCTTAGCTATGGCTTGCATGACGGCCGGGTGATATTTCCTGAAGCTGAAGTAGATATTCGACCGGGCGACGCATGTATCATAAAGATTCCGACCCAGGAATTTCAAGCAAGTTTCAGACTGGGAAAGGAAACACTTGCGCTTGTGATTCGAGGCGAAAAGTCAGGTCAAGTTGCAACGGTCGAGGATGTGAAGCCCGGGACTTACTCAAGGGGATCTATTGCAACTATCAGATTCGCGGACGGAACTTCCTCTGAGCTTCCGACGAGCGTTCTGCTTCCCATAGGGAAACAAATCCCAGAGATTACTCTGACAAAGACTGCGGCATCGTAGAAAATTAGAGGTATTATTCTCCATTGAGCACCACTCAACAAACTGTTCAGGAAGTTAGAAGTGACGATTCCAATCCAAGGCGCGTCAGAATAGGTAAGGTCGTCATCAACATTGGCGTCGGTCGATCGGGCGAAGCGATAGAACGAGCAAGGCGTGTTATTGAGGAACTCGTGAAGCAGAAGGCAAGCTCAAGACCAGCAAAGAAATCCATTCGGGACTTTGGTGTCCACAAGGGTGAACCTATCGGGATGATGGTTACAATCCGCGGAAAAAGAGCTCCAGAAGTGTTGAAGCTTCTATTGCAAGGCAGAGAAAATAGGATTCCACTTTCAGCTTTCGACGATTTTGGTAATTGCTCCTTTGGAATAAAAGAACACATAGAAATTCCTGGAGTCAGGTACAGCCCCGACATCGGAATTTTTGGCATGAACGTTTCGGCTGTTTTGGAAAGAGCTGGGTACAGAGTTTCGAAGCGAAACCGGTCTCCAACTAAAATTGGAAGAAAACATCGTGTGGGGCGTGTAGAAGCTGAAGAATTTTTCAAAAAGAACTTTGGAGTGGAGATAGTCTAGTTGCCGAAAGAACGACACGGGAAGCCGAGAAAATTCGGCAAGGGCTCAAGGTACTGCAGGAGATGCGGACAATACGGCGCTCTGATACAGAAATACGATCTGATGTTGTGTCGCCAGTGTTTCCGAGAAGTCGCGCCTAAATTAGGATTCAAGAAATTCGAGTAAATGGATTGAGAGAAAAGGGGAAATTTTTTTGGCTGCAATCAATGTAATGGCAAATCTTTTCGCTACAATTTACAATAACGAGATCAGAAACAAGAAAGAATGCCTTGTAATTCCTGCTTCAAAGCTGGCTACTTCAGTGCTCCAGTCTATGTCCAAGAACAAATTCATCGGAGAGTTCGAGTTAATTGACGATGGGATAGCTGGCAAATTCAAGATTCAGCTTCTGGGAAGAATCAACCGCTGCGGGTCAATCTCCCCAAGATATAGCGTTGCCCGAACCGGTTATAATCGATGGGAGAGGCAATTTCTGCCGGCCGTCGGCGTTGGCATCCTTCTAGTATCCACGCCCAAGGGAGTAATGTCACACAACGAAGCCCAAGAAAAAGGATTGGGTGGGAGATTGATTGGTTATGTCTATTAGTTCAGAACAAAAACCTGTATCGAAGAAGTCACAAGATCTTGATACTAATGTAGAGTTGCCTGAGGGCGTTAGCGCTAAATTCAAGGACGGACAGGTAACTGTAACGGGCCCTCTGGGTAAAGTTTCTCAGGATTTTTCGAAGATTCCGGTTAACCTAGAAATCAACGGAAACACAGTCAAAATCGTTACTCATGGAGCGAGAAGAAAAAACAGGTCAATCATTAACACGGCTCGTTCTCTGGTAGCAAATGCGGTTCGCGGTGTTACAAAGGGGTACGAGTACAAACTGAAAGTAATCTACGCGCACTTTCCAGTGACGGTCAAGGTTCAGGGCAAAAAGGTCGTAGTCGAGAATTTCTATGGCGAGAGATCGCCCAGGGTCGCCGAAATAATCGGAGACACAAAGGCTGAGGTTCAAGGTGAGGATATTATCCTGAAGGGAGTTTCAATTCAGGATGTCGGGCAGACTGCCGCAAATTTAGAGCAGGCTACTACTGTGAAAAGAAAAGATCAGCGGGTGTTTTTGGATGGTGTCTATGTTTATGAGCGAATCAGAAAATAAATCCAAAGGTAACAGGCCCGCGAGCAGGCAAGATCTCGTAAGAATGCTCGAGCTTCGCAGCCAGATCAAATCGAGGACTCCTTACTTCCGCCGCTTTGAATCATGGCGTTATATGAGGTTGGACTATCCCTGGAGAAAACCGAAAGGAATCGACAATCACCAGAGAAAGTCCATCAAGGGATGGCCCCATCTAGTCAAGATTGGTTACAGGGTTCCAAAGGAGGTCCGATATCTGCACCCATCAGGGTATAGGGATATTTTGATCCACAACATGAAAGAACTCGAAGCTCTCTCGGCGGAGACAGATGCTGCAAGAATTGCTGGCAGTGTTGGAAGAAGAAAGCGAATAGAACTTGCAATGAGAGCCAGGGAGCTGGGAATTAGAGTATTGAACGGTCGCAACCTTCTCACCGTAACTAAAACAGAAGAAGAAGCAGAAAAGGAAGAACCTGCCGGCAAAAAGAAGAAGGACAGTTCTAAGAGTAAAGGGAAGAAAAAGTAGCGGAACAAGTGGATGTAATTGGCAGACTTAACAAGTAAGAGACGCTTAGCGGCAGAACTCTTAGGCGTTGGTAAATCTCGCGTTAGACTTGATCCCGACATTACGGAGCAATTGCAGGATTCGATCACAAGAGAGAGCATTCGTGGATGGGTATCCGCGGGCGTCATCTGGGTAGAGCCGAAAAAAGGGAATTCTCGCGGAAGATTCCGTGCTCGAAGACTGAAAAGAAAGAAGCGCGGCCTTGGACAAGGTTCTAAGAAAGGTGCACAGGGAGCGAGAGTCGGGAAAAAGAGCCTCTGGGTTGCAAGGGTTAGGATGCTTCGAAGGATATTGAAAACTAGGAGAGACCGCGGAGAAATCACAAATCAAGATTTCAAATCCATGTACCTTCAGGTAAAGGGAGCACAGATTAGAACGAGGAAACGACTTGATGAGGAGCTTGCCAAGGTTCAAAGGAGATAGATATAGAAAATATGCCTTCTAATCACTACGTTCACGTTTTCCGTCGCAGACGCGAAGGAAAGACCGATTACCGTAAACGAAAGGGGATAATTCTTGGAAAGACTCCTTTTGTCTCCGTACACATTTCAGGCAAGTACATCTATTCCCAGATACTGAAGCCAACGCCAATTGGCGACCTCACTGTCGCATCCGCCTCCTCACGCGATCTTGTGAAGAAATTCGGATGGAAGGGATCAACAAAGAATTTGCCCGGGGCCTATCTGACAGGTTACTATCTTGGTCATTTGGCGGGAGAGCACGATTTGAAACAGGCGATAGTTTACTCAGGAGTAGGAAGATTTGTTCATGGATCCAGGGTTGCTTCTCTGATCAGTGGTGCTAGAGACGCGGGGCTCGAAATCCAAGTTAACGAAGAAAGTCTTCCGAATGACAAGAGGATCTCTGGTAAACACATTGCAGATTATTCCCTAAAGCTCGAGAAAGAGGACAAAGAAAAAAGAGATCAAATTTTTTCCAAGGTTCTTTCCTCAGGATTCAACCCATCCGAATATCCGGCGCACTTTGAAACTGTCAAAGCGAAGATTGGGTCCGAAGATTCAAATTAATTGTAGAGTGTAAAAATGTCTCAAAATTCAGTAAGCAGCGGTAGCGCACCTCCAGTAGAGAGCCCATCCGTTCCTCGCCCCCCACCACAGAGAGAAGAAAGGAGACGAGAGAGAGAACAAGCTCCGTGGGTTCCGAAGACGAGGTTGGGTGAGCTTGTGGCGACGGGAAAGATAACTACACTCGAAGAGATCTTCGAGAGTGGGCAGCGGGTGAAGGAGGGAGAGATCGTGAAAAAACTTCTGCCCGATTTGAAATCTAACGTTGTTAGCGTTGGAATAGTTCAAAAACAGACTGATGCCGGAGAAATTACGAAATTCGCTGCGGTTGTCGCGGTAGGTAATGAAGCTGGCTGGTTCGGAGTGGGGAGAGGAAAGGCCGTTCAAATGAGAAGTGCGATCGATAAGGCTACCACAGACGCTTATCTCAATATAATTCCAGTAAAGTTGGGTTGCGGAAGCTGGGAATGCAGGGATGGCAGACCACATTCTGTTCCATTTAGAATTACTGGAAAGGGAGGCAGCGTTCGCGTGGAGATTATTCCTGCTCCGCGTGGCCTGGGTCTGGTTGCCGGAGAAACTGTAAGGAATCTTCTCGGCTTGGCTGGAGTAAAAGACGCTTGGACAAGAACTTATGGTTCAACTAATACAATGTCGTCAATTGCGAACGCCGTCTACGATGCGCTGAAAAAGATCCACGGAATCAGCGTTGTAAAGTAAGCCAAAGGGATGATGAGTTCAAAATGAGTTCTGTGATGAAAGCCGAGTCAGCCTCTGGCACAAAGGTCCAACAACCAAAGCAATCCAAGGGTAGTCTTCTGGTCGTAAACCTCCGAGGCTTGGTAAATACTCGAGCGCCAGTGCGAACTACTCTCGAACAATTGAAAGTCGGGCGAAGATTCAACGCAACTATCGTCCCCGACGATGATGTCCATCGAGGAATGCTCAATCTTGCAAAAGAACACGTAGCTTGGTGTGAACTTTCGGGAGATATTGCTGAAAAGCTGTTGATGGGACGTTCTGAAAAATCAACTGGTACAAGAGTCTCGGAATCCGACATTTCAAAAACGCACGGTTCTTTTCGCGAGATTGCTTCCGCATTAGAGCAGGGCAAGATCAAACTAAATTCAATTGAAGAGATCCGCCCATTTTTCCGTCTTAGTCCTCCGAGGGGAGGCTTCAAGAGGTCTATAAGGCGTCAATACAGAGACGGAGGAATTCTCGGACCGAATGAGATGCTGGCAAGTCTGGTAGAAAAGATGCTTTAGCATAACAGAATGAGAAGAAAAGAGTAAAGAAAAATGGCATCTAGATTAAGAAAAGTGCGAAGGTTAAGAGGATCCCGAACAATGGGTTGGGGTCAGGTCGCACAACACAGAAGGACCGGGGCAAAAGGTGGATCCGGTATGGCTGGACTGCATAAACACAAGTGGAGCTACACCGTGAAGTACGCTCCTGATCATTTTGGATCGAACAAGTGGCACCCGCCGAACCAGATTCATATTGATCGCTGGATTAACCTCTATCAGCTTGAAGCGCTCTCAGTGAATGGGAGCGAAATTGATCTCGTTTCGATGGGATATGATAAGCTGCTCGGGCAGGGTTCAGTTCATTCTGCTTTGAAGGTGAAAGCTCGACGAGCTTCAGAATCCGCGGTTGAGAAGATCAAGTCTGCGGGTGGAACTATCGAGGTTCTAGAATTACCTGTGAAGAAAGAAGAGAAGAAACCGCCTCCAAAGGAAGCAGGCAAGCAAAAGAAAGCGACTCCGGCACCTCAAAAGAGCGTTCAGAAATAATATAACATCCATTTTCCAGAGTAAGGACACGCCGGCGAGCTTCAAAGAACTTAATGGAAAGTTGTAGGTAGAAGAATAAACATGGGAGCAGTCAAAGACTTCGTCAAGGCAGCTGCGACTGTACTTCCTGAAATTCGAAAACCGGTTAGAAAACCTTCTCTGAATGAGAAGTTGATGTGGACTGGTATAGCGCTTATCGTCTACATGGTTATGGCGGTCACGCCTCTTACGGGAGTTCCAATTGGTGCTTCTAATCCGAACTCTTACTCTAGCATAATTTTCGCTTCCCAGCAGGGCACGTTAATGACTCTTGGAATTGGTCCAATAGTCACAGCCGGACTCATTCTCCAGCTCCTTGCCGGCTCTGAAATAATCAAGGTTGATTTCCAGAACCCTGACGATAGATCGATTTTCACTTCCGCTACCAAACTTTTGACGATGATCGTAATCGTCGTTGAAGCCTCCGCGTATTTGATTGGAGGTTTGTTTGGTTCCATCGCGCCGGCGGCGGCGATTGCAATCTTCTTCGAACTATTCGCTGCTTCAGTTATAGTCATGCTTCTGGACGAACTAATCCAGAAGGGTTGGGGAATCGGAAGTGGAGTGAGTTTGTTCATCCTGGCGGGAGTCGCTCAGCGAGCAATGTGGGATATTTTCAGCCCGATCACCGTTTCCGTGGGCCAGGGTCTTTACCAGTATTACGGAGTTGTTCCTGCGACGATATCGGCTATATTCAATGGCAACGTAGGATCAATGTTCTTCCGGGAGAATGCCCCTCAGTTTCCATCGATTTTCGGTCTGATTCTGACTATAACTGTGATCTTGATAATTGTTTACGTCGAAGGAATGAGAATTGAGATTCCAATCACTTCCACAAAGTATAGAGGATTTGCAGGAGTGTATCCGATAAAGCTGCTTTATGTCTCCAACATTCCGGTGATTCTATTTTCGGCACTTACTTCGAACATTCAATTCTTTGCCTCGTATCTCTGGAAATCATATAATCCAACAAACACCAATCCGTACTTTAACTGGTTTGCACAGTTTAATCAAACCCAGATAGCGCAAAATCCGGGCGCATCGCCCCTAACATATCAGCCTCTGCCAGGCAATTTGATCTACTACATGACTTCTCCAAATTCTATTTTCGTCGCCCATCCAGATTATCTAAGGGCGCTAACTTATGTTGCATTCGCCGTGGTATTCTCGGTAATGTTCGCGCGGATCTGGGTTGAAATCGGTGGTCTATCGCCAAAAGCAGCTGCAAAGAACTTGATAGGAGCAGACGTCATGGTGCCAGGTTTTAGGCGCAGCGGCACTTCTGTCGAAGCTATTCTCTCCAAATACATCCCGATAATTACAATTGTAGGCGGGATCTTTATTGGGCTGCTTGCCTCCCTCTCCAATATTTTGGGAGTTTATGGTACGGGAGTTGGTTTACTTCTGATGGTCGATATCATAATTCAATACTACCAGATGTTGGTCAAAGAGCAGCTCGAATCAATGATGCCTCGGCTGGGTGCATTGCTTGGACGGAGCTAACACTTCTGTCGAAGCGGGCAGCGAATCCAGAATCTTAGAAACAACAAAGTTCGTCGCAGGTTCTGGAAAGATTTCCTCCGACCCCGACAAGGATCGCCGGAGAGTAATAATTGTCGGCATCCCGGGCGTCGGAAAATCAACTGTCGTAAAAAGAGCGGTTGAACTCCTAAAAGAACGCAATTTGGAGCCTGCGCTCGTAAATTACGGGTCGACCATGATGCAGGAGGCAACCCACAGGCATGGTCTAAAATCGAGGGACGAAATGAGGAAACTGCCAGTAGACCTGCAACGGTCGCTGCAGATTTATGCTGCCGAACGTATTTCCCTGATGGAAAATAAAGCCGTTATCGTCGATACTCACCTATTCATAGTAACGAAAGAAGGTTTTTGGCCCGGTATGCCGCTGGATGTTCTCCGGGCATTGAAACCAACGCATCTGGTTCTCGTAGCGGCATCCCTCGAGGAGATCAAGTCTCGAAGAGAAAGCGATACAACGCGGGCTAGGGACATAGCTACTCTGGAATCTCTCAGTACCGAGATGGAGGCGGCAAAATCCCTGTTCTTTGCATCCAGCCTAATATGTGGCTGCCCAGCCTTGATCGTAGCGAATCCAACGGGTCAGGCCGATGACGCAGCCAAAAAGATAATCAGTTCGGTGTTCTCATATTAGAATAGTGAAAAAAGTAGATTGATTGTGTTTGCTATTTTAGGCGCACTATTGCCCCATTTCGCCAACTCGGCGCTTCAAGTTGCAGTGGCTCCCATTACCATTTCTCTAGAGCAGACGTTACTGGTGGTTTTGGAAGCTCTTGGGGTAAACTGCCTTTATGCAGTCGGGCGTCGTAAGTTTACAGACATCGACAAAATGAGGAGGTACACTGCTGAGATGAAAGCTTTCCGATCGGAAATGTCTACAGCGCAGAAAGCAGGCGACAAAGTGAAACTCGATAAATTGAAGAAAAAACAAACCCAGATGCAAAAAATGCAAGCAGAAATGAGCATGGACCAGATGAAACCGACACTCCTATTCATGGTCCCCCTGCTTGGGGTTTACTACTTGGTTAGCAGCTTCATCAAGAATGCCACTCTTGC
The DNA here is from genome assembly GCA_013288145.1 of Nitrososphaerota archaeon. Next base: position 68,033 of record JABDCJ010000002.1, read on the forward strand.
GATCGCACCGATTCCTCTTCAACTTTTCAATTACGGTCCGCCGATTGAGGTGCCATTCTTCTGGTGGTATATGATCTGCTCATTTACCTTCAGCGGAATGATCACCAGACTCTTCGGACTTTCGATGGACTAGTGGGCGCGAAAGATCCGCCCTAATCTCGCGGATCTATTGCACTTGAACGATTGTTTTTAATGTGGAATTAAGCAGAGCAATCACCAACGTAAAGCTCCCTGTCTGTAATTATCGCAGGAAATTGTGGACTACAATCGCATGGTTCGGAAAAAATCGACAAGACGAAGCATTTCAGTCATCATTTCGGGGTTGTCCTCTGTAGGAAAGACCACCGCGGCCGACGAGATTGCAAGAAAGTTTCATTTGAAGCACGTTGCAGGTGGTGATATGCTGAAACAGATCGCAATTGAGAAGGGTTACAGCCCTTCTGGTTCAGATTGGTGGGACACTCCCGAGGGGATGAAGTTTCTTTCAGAGAGGAAAAATGATCCAGGATTTGATAAAGAGGTAGATCGTAAGCTCGCCGAATTTATTCGGAATGGTAACGTAGTTGTCACGAGCTATCCGATGCCCTGGCTTGCGATTGATGACGGTTTGAAATTATGGTTTCACGCGACTCAGAGGAAGAGAGCGGGAAGACTTGCTGGTCGCGATTCTATCAGCAAAGCTAGAGCTCTTGAAATAATCAAGAAAAGAGATTTACAAAATAAACGAATTTACAAGAAACTCTACGGGATTGATTTTGGAAAAGACCTGACCCCGTTTAACTTTGTTCTTGATACAAACAAATTATCCGCACCTGAAGTCGCCGAGGCAGCTTGCAGAATTGTGGATGAGTACGTCATAGCTTTGCAAGGAAAAGAGGAAAAGCCAATCCAAAAGTGATTTTTGAATGGCTGTTACTCAAACTGGCAGAGAATTAGAGCGATTTACGAAACAAGCGGCTGAAGTAAGTGAAAAAGAGCTCGTATTAATTTCACCTGGGGAAACGACAGATCAGGGACACGGACGCACTCCCGCGGAGAGACCGATCAAAGAATATCTGAACTTTGGATTCATAGTTCTCGACAAGACGCAGGGTCCAACTAGTCACGAAGTTGTTGCTTGGGTCCGAAAAATGCTCTCTCAAGAAAGAGCTGGGCATTCCGGTACGCTAGATCCTATGGTCTCAGGATTACTCCCCATTGGTCTGGGCGATGCAACAAAAGGACTTTCGGTTCTGCTGCTTGGTCCAAAGGAGTACATCTGCGTTGCGCGAATTCACGATTCAATTCCAAAGGACATACTTTACGCCGTAATTGACCAATTTAAGGGGCCCATTTTCCAAAAGCCGCCTCAAAGATCCTCGGTCAAAAGGGTGACTAGAACGAGGACTATCTACGAACTGGAGATCGTCGAGCAAGTTGGTAATCTCCTCTTGTTGCGGGTTCTTTGCGAAGCTGGAACTTACATCAGAAAGCTCGTGTATGATATCGGTGAGTTGATCGGAGTCGGCGCGACCATGGTAGAACTCCGAAGAACTAGAGTCTGTCAACTGGATGAAGGCGATCTTGTGAGACTTCATGACCTTTACGAAGCAAACGAAGTGTACAAGGAATCTGGCGACGAGAAAAAGCTGAGACAGCTTGTAAGACCGATAGAATTTGCCGTTTCGTTTCTAAAACAAATCGAAATCCGCGATTCGGCAGTTGAGTCAATTTGTCAGGGAGCTCAGCTCGCTATTCCGGGGATCGTGGCGATCTCGAAGAAGATCAAAAAAGGTGAGATTGTGAGGATTATGACTTTGAAGGGAGAGCTGGTTGCGATAGCGGAATCCGAACTTCAAGAGGAAGAATTCCTTTCAAAAGATCACGGGCTCGCAACAATAACAAAGCGAGTAATTATGAAAATTGGTACATACCCGAAAATGTGGAAATCCAAGAAGGAATTAGTAGTTGAAAGTGAGGGGATATCGGAAGCACAACTCAGGGAATCTATTCTAGATAGCTTGGAGAAAGAAGAACAGGATGAAGGAGGGCGGTAAAAAAAGATAGAAATACACTGCAATTGAAAATGAAAGGGCTGAGAAAAAGTTCAGAAAGTACGCAACTAGTGAGCCGGGGTCGCCTAGAGTTCGTTTCATTTTTCCAGATAGACTTTGGAAAAAGGAAGCGGCGGGAAACCTGGTAGGGCGCAGCGTCTTGTCGTGGTTAACCTTGAACGTGACGTGACCTTCGAAAGATTTGCGTACGCCTGGAAACCAAAGGCTTGTAACCAATCATGTTATCTCGAATGACATGACTTGAGCTAAACGGAAAGCCTGTGACCGCATTGGTCTCGTGGGTTCGAATCCCACCCCCGGCGCTCTAAATCTTCCTCTTAGGATTTTCTTCGTTAATCGAGTTTGCAACAAATCACGGAGTCGAGTCTATTTTGCAGACAAACCCATAATGATAGGGTCCAGGATTTAGGGCATTAACAACTCTAAAGCCGCTCGCTCTTAATACCCTTCGGGACTCATTCTCTGAAAGTCTAATCTCCGGAGGAGGACCCATATCGTCTGTATTCATTTTGTGCCAGTCAATGTCTACAATTCTGCCGCTTGGCTTCAGAACTCGTTTCACTTCGCTAAAAAATTTAGGTTTGTCGCTCAAGTCATGAAGGATGTTTGCGAAGAAACCGACATCAATTATTTTTTCAGGCAGCTTTACGTCCGTTACATCCGCTTGAACTATTTCTACTTCTGACATGTTGGATTTGTCTTGAGCTTTTTCGAGATTTGATTTCAAATGTCTCAACATTAACAGATCTTCGTCAACGGCGTAAAGCTTTCCGGTATTTCCAATTCTTCGAGAAAGTGGAATTGAAAAAAACCCCGGACCGCAGCCTAGATCGGCAACGACACTTCCTACGAGGTAGGGAATTTGTTCAATAATGTCATCGGGATTCTGCCAGATTTTTCGATCTTCGGCCATCAATAACTTTGCAAAATCATCTCTGTCCATTTACAGTTGCTCGAAATAAGTGACAAAGATCGGCAATATAGTGATATACTCTGAATTAAGGAATGTTTTTCTTGTTCGATGACAGTTCTCGGAAAGAGCGAAATAATCAAGCTCGTTGAATCGCAAAAGACGATTTATCCCTTCGATTACGATCTATTTGACGGCGACGGTTATGTCCTCACCGTTAGGGAAGAAGTTACTCTTCACTATCTTGAGCATAGAAATGTCATTTCCCATGAAATTATTTTTACTCCTCCGGATCTAGTTGGTCACCTAACAGCAAAGAGTAAATTCGGAAGGCTGGGATTATCTTTTTTGAACTCAGTAAAAGTTCACAGCGGATTTGTCGGCAGACTGGCTCTTGAACTTGTAAATCTGAACAATGAGAGAGCTCCAATTACTATTCGTCGAGGAGATCCTCTTATTCACATTGAGTTCGATACGCGTGAAGGTCTTCCAAGTCCGTATGCGGGACAGTACATGTTTCAGTATCTAAACGATGACGAGTGCGCGATGTATTCCAAACTTTTGTCGGAAAAATATCATAATCTATTCGACAAAGATGACATTGAAAAGAAAATAAAAGCTCGAGTAAGATTTGAATAAGTTTTTAAATTTTTTTTGAGACAGGCTTTTAAAATCATACTTTAACCCCTACGGGGATTGACGTTCAGAACTAGCAAGAAACACAAAAGTCAAGAGTCAACCAAAGCATCCAGAAACGCCCTAAAATTAGCTTCCAGGTTTCAACGGTTTCTGAATACAGGAGTGTCGTCAAAAAAGGATCTGAAGGACGTCGATGAACGACTATCATTACAGGTAAAACAACAGGGCGACAAAATACTGACGTTGCTTGATCAGTTGAAAGATGTCGCAACAAAAGGAGCCGGTCAAGGGCAATTGGAACAGGCGTTCGAATCCTGGGTAAAGTGGATATCTAGCTTGGATTCAAAGGATAACTTGGGTTATTCGAGTTTGAAGTCAACGGATGGCGTCAAGGATGACACTTTAGGAATATTGTTGGAAGGAGTCGTGGATGCGGAGACCCACTTATTTCAGATGCTGTTCGCTTACAAGTCGAGCCTTTCTTATGCAATAAAGAATCCCGACGCGTTGGACGCAAAGAGCTCTCACGAGTTCTTCGAAAGCGGATGCGAAATAATTGAGACCTATCAATCTAGACAGCGAATGCTCGGGAAGATCGTGAACTCTAAGCGCTAGACTCCTAGTTTGGTAGAATTACCAAAATCATCTTTTCCAACGATCAATTTTTATTGAAAATCTGCGAGTTTCTTCGCCGTAATGATATTCCGGTTTTCCGACAATCTTACCGAAAAGCAAGTTCAGGATTTGACTTCGCGCCTGGAGAATCGAAAAATAACACACTTCGAGTACGAACGACAGGGGGACGATAATTATTTCGTTCTCGGGTTCGATGACGAAACAAAATTAACTATTTTTTACGAATCCGGTAAAGGCAGTTTAGTTCTGGGCGAAGGTTTCCCCTAAGCCGTAGCTAGTTTGATTCGCTCGGAACCGAAAAGGTCGTACTCATTTACCATTCCTACTGCCTCTCCCCCGCGTGTTATCAACAGGCGCCTGAAGTTGTGTTTTTTCATTAACTCTATAGCATTCTTGACAGGAGTTCCTTCGTCGACCGAGACCAGGGGCGAAGACATTATTTTTCTTAACAAGACGTGCCCTGCAGGCAGATCATCGGCGACAATTTTGTATAGCATGTCTCTTTCAGTAACGATACCTACAGGTTTGCCACCCTGGGCCACAAACACGCTGCCGGTCTTCCTGTCCCGCATTAACCTTGCAGCATCCCAAGCGCTGGAATTGATATCTATCATCAATAATTCATCTGTCATGAATTTACCCACGGGATCGTCCAAGGGACTCTTTGCATCCGTCCAGTCAATCCAGAAAGAGACGTTTGCATTGCAAACTGTACAACTATCCGGCGGCAGATCCTGCGAGTAGACTTCGCCGCAGCGATAGCACTTCCACTTTGGCAACAAAAGAGAGTAAGTTGCCGACCCGAAGATAACGTTTACTATGGTTTTTGAGTCAAAATAAGCTAAATCCCGCCCAGGCCATCTAAACCCTGCGGCGTTTCCGGCTTTATGTTGGCGTATTCTACTATCATTTCGTTATTCAGAAGACGCCTCTGGACTTCTGACAAAAGATCCTCCACCTCGTCGTCACCGGAAACTTTCTTGTTTTCAATAATACTCCGCTTATCATCATCGGTAATGTTGACATTCACATTGTGGCCGCCATAATTTCCTCCGAAGGCTACACCCTCAAATGGTATCTTCACTGAAGTCCCACTCATCTCGAGAGTAAAGTATCCCTTCATTCGATAGGACGAACCCAAACCTTCCAGAGCTGTAATGTAGACTTGTGTTAATTCATCCACTAGCATTTCAACAATCCTCCTGTTTTCATATTTGAAATTGTACGGAGTTCAGTTTTATGAGTTCTTGCACGTAATCAAAGAGACATTTCGATCAAAATTTGCAATCGTTCATTCCAGACCCCGGCGGAAATTAGTGGTTAGAATGAGTGGGTCTTACCCAAAACCTTAATGCAACATCCTGAAAAAAATCGATCTGCGCGGAAGCAGGGCGAAAACGGAAAGTTCGATTTAACCGTTGGAAAAAAAAGTCGCATTAATTCGAGGAGACGGTACAGGTCCGGAGCTCGTGGAAGCGATGCTGATGGTCCTAAACTCCGCAGGAACGAAAGCGGAGTTTGTCCAGTGCGATGCCGGGCTGGAATGGTGGGAAAAGCATGATGGCCCCTCTCTCATTCCTGAGGAAACCTGGAAGATTCTTGAAACATCGAGGGCTTGCTTCAAAGGCCCGACCACTACCCCGTGGACGCCTGGCTCGCCCAGAAGCGTAGCTGTAAGCATTCGACAAAAATTCAACCTCTATGCAAACGTTCGTCCTATAAAATCGTACAAAGGACATGTCTCAGTTCTGGGTGAGGTAGACTTTGTCTGCGTCAGGGAAGCCACTGAAGGAATGTACAGTGGTTTAGAGCACCGCCTAAGTAATGACGTTGCAATTGGAATCAGGAAGATAACCCGCGAGTCTAGCAGACGGGTAACTGAATACGCGTTCCAGGAAGCTGAGCGCCGTGGGTGGACGAAAATCTACGCGATTAACAAGGCAAACATCCTAAAAGAGACAGATGGCCTCTTTCTTGAGGCGGTCCGAGGCGTTGCTTCAAAATATCCAAAGATAAAATTAGAAGAAGAGTTCATTGATAATTTTTCCCAGCAGCTCATAAAGAACCCCAAGATATTCAACCAGTGCGTGATTCTCAGCACTAACTTGTTCATGGACATTCTCTCTGAAGAGGCTTCCGGCCTGGTCGGAAGCATAGGCACCGTATATTCTGCGAACTTTGGCGATACCTACGCAATGTTTGAACCCGCTCACGGGAGCTCGCCAAAATACAAGGGTCTGGACAAGGTAGATCCCGTTGCTACGATTCTTTCTGGAGCATGGCTTTTGAATTACATTGGAGAAAAGGAGAAATCTGCCGCCATTTTCCAGGCAACTTCGTTTGTCATCGAAGAAAACAAGACCGTGACTTATGATCTCGGCGGCACGGCAAAGACATCTGAAATGGCGCAAGCGATAGCTGAAAGAGTAAGAAAGATTCTCAAGTAATGGAAGAATAACTTACTATTGGTACTCCTTCGATTTCCACTCCGTTCTTTGTCACATTCTGAAATCTGATGGAAGGGCAGCGGGGAACGAGAAATTCAAGCGATCTTTTCCCCCACTCTAGTTTCGTCGCGCGGCTAGGATTAATTGCCTTGCTATACCTGTTCTTGGAAAACTCGCCTTCTTCTGTTCCGAAGTCCATTCCGCCGATCACGATTCGCGAAGGATTGAAGAATGAAGTCACATAGCAAGCTCTATCGCCGTCTGTGAATCCTCCAAAGTTCACAACAGGTAACCTGCTACTAACTTGGGTTGTTCCAAATCGGTTTTCTGGTATCAGTGGAACAATTTTTCTTAACAGATCTTGATTATCTCCGTGAGAATGAATAAACAAAAACCCGTTTTCCGAACATTGCTTTAGTGTCTTGACAGAACAACTGTCAAGATCCGAGACAATGATATCAGGGAAAAAATTTTCTTGAACGAGTGCCTCTGCAGCTCCATCGGCCGCGATTATAATCGGGCCGGATTCTGAAATGAATTTTGAAAGTCCTTCTATGTCGGCTTGAAGAGATGGCCCTGCACCGAAAATGATCGTGACTTTGTCGGTCAAAATATCGGAGACTTTTGGAAAAAGTCCCAAATCGCTTTTGGCTAAGAATGAGTAAAGAAGATCGCGAGAAGCTAAATCTGTTTTCTCGTCCAGAGCCAGGGACCTGACTATGGGAGAATAGAATGTTTTCCTCCACAATTCTCCCAGCGGGGCAATAGTGGTGTTTTCCAAAGTCATCCTCCTAATTGATTTAACTCGGAGAGAAAAACAACTCTGTTCAGACTTTTGAAATTAACCGAAGAAATTATCTCGAAAATTGGAACGCTCGAAGTAGGTGACAAATATCCTACTCGAATCATGGGAGTCATCAATCTTACTCAGGACTCGTTTTACTCGGGTTCCGTTCGGCTACGCACGGATGAAGTCAAAGCTGAAGCCTTACGATTGCAGGAAGAGGGTGCAAACATCCTGGACCTCGGTGCGCGATCGACCGCGCCTTACAAAAAATTAGAGATCCCTGTCTCCGTGGAAGAAAAGATTCTCGGTGAAACAATTAGGGCACTTGACAGAATCATCAGAATTCCAATCTCAGCCGACACGACTAGGCTTGAGCCTACGAAAGCCGCAATAAGCGCGGGTGCGGTTGTGTTAAACAATGTTCACGGATTGATGGGGCCCGATTCTGAAGAAATTTCAAACCTCGTAGCTTCAAAGGAGATAAGCTTGATCGCGACCGCACACGAGGAAAACTACCCGACAGTTCATTCGACGCCTATTGAAAGAGTGGTTTCAGCTCTAACAAAGAGCATGGAGATTTGTCGAAAGTCTGGAATCGGGGACGAAAAAATCATTATTGATCCGGGAATCGGATTTTTCAAGGACGAACATTACTCGAACCTAGAATGGAACTGCAACGTGATTGCAAATCTCGAGATCCTCCGTTCGTTTGGTCTCCCGGTGTGTGTTGGTCTCTCCCGTAAGAAGTTTCTCGGTCAGCTCCTAGGAGACAAGCCCCCCGAGGATAGGTTGCTTGCCTCGATCAGCGCAAGCGCTATTTCGGTCTTTAACGGAGCCCATATCATAAGAACTCACGACGTAAGAGAGACTAAAGAAACAGCCGTTGTCGCAAAAGCGGTCCGAGAAAAAAGATTTATTCGGTAAAACCCTAAGCAGATCAAATCGAATCCTTCAATATGCCCAAAAGCGATTCTCCAAACGAAGATGAAGTGAAAAAGGCCGCAGAAATGCGGGAATGGCTCGAAGAGAAAATTGCCGAGGTTGAAAACGAACTAGTCCGATTGAAGGACATGCAAACGATTGTCGATTCGGTATTGAGAAGGAACAGCTTTGTCCCCGCCACTGAACTGAGAGCTTACAATGCTCCATCAACGAAAAATCAGTCACCAGAGCAGAGCGGAGCTGATGTAAAATCCGAGATGCAAACTCCCGTACCGAAAAGCTCCACCGAGGAATCTAAGGAACTAAGACGGCCAAAAGATGGGAAGCTTATTGCGACTGCTTTTATCTCGCCTGAGAAAATCGTCGTGGTTCCGAGCGCAGACGTCCGCGTATCGCAGACGATACCACCATTTCAGAATTTCTTCATCAACCGGATAGTGAAGGGCTACGAATCAAAAGATGTCGAATTAGTCAGCTCCGGTAAGCTCGAATCGCACCAGGCCCTAAAGTTTGGAGTCGAAGAGTCAGACGGCAATATCGTGAAAGTCACGATTGAAAACTATAGGGAAAAAGCCAGACTTAACGAAATTCTGAATACTATCAATTGGGCGTTTACAAAGATGCTTGAAAAGAAATAATAGTCTAAAATTTCGCCGGCGATCATAAAGACTTATAGGGTTCTTTCGAAGGTCTAACTTTGGCAAGGGAGAAATAAAGAGTCCTTTGCCAGCCGATTTTTATTCGAAGCTCGTTAACGCTAGAGGAGTTTACACTTTCCGGGATTTTGTGTTGCTTCCCGGAAGAAGCGATGTTGAACCATCCAATGTAGATCTTTCTGTCAACCTTACGTCCAAGATAAAACTGAATCTTCCGCTTGTTTCTTCGCCGATGGATACTGTCACTGAGGCAGACATGGCGATTGCACTCGCTCGCCAGGGTGGCATCGGAATTATTCATCGCAACATGCCGATTGAAGAGCAGGTTGAAAACGCGAAGAAGGTAAAGAGAGCCGAATCTTTCATCATTAGAGACGTAGTCACAATAAGATCGTATCAGAGCATTTCCGAAGCGCTTGAACTCATGCAGAAAAATAGCATCTCTGGTCTACCGGTCGTAGAGTCTGGCGATAATCTGGTTGGGATTCTTACTCGCAGGGACGTCAATTTCGCAGACAAAGGAGACGACGTAAAATCTGTAATGACAAGCGAAGTAATCTTCGCGGGACCAGATGTCTCAATTGATGAAGCAAAGAAAATAATGCATCATCATCGAGTGGAAAAACTCCCAGTAGTCGACTCAAACAGAAAACTTCTGGGTCTCATCACGATTAAAGACGTGTACTCTAGGGAGCGGAATTCACTTGCGTCCAGAGATTCCGAGGGCAGGTTGCTTGTCGGTGCTGCAGTGTCCCCCCACGATCTTGAACGTGCCAAAGCTCTCGAGAAATACGTGGATGTTCTCGTATCGGACGTGGCTCATTTCCATAACGTCAACATTATGGATGCAGCGAAAAAACTGACCACCCAGGTCTCAACAGAGTTTATCGTTGGCAATATCGGCACGGAGGAAGCTACTCGAGACATAGTTCACTTGCTTGGAGATAGGATCGCGGCAATTCGTGCTGGAGTTGGTTCAGGTTCTATATGCGTTACCTCGGAAGTTACAAAGGCTGGTGCGCCGACTTTGTTTGCCGTTGCGCAAATCGGCGAAACATTAGATGAATTGGGTATGGACATCCCGATAATTGCAGACGGCGGAATTAGAGCAGCCGGCGATGCAGCTCTTGCATTGGCTTCTGGCGCGTCCGCTGTCATGATGGGTAACGTGTTCGCAGGTTGTACCGAATCGCCGGGAGGCCTGATTAAAATCGGGGGCAAGTACTACAAGCCGTACAGAGGCATGGGGAGCATTTCTTCTAGGCAGAAGAGGTTTGCCCTAGATCGATATAGCCAGCCATCGAAGGGGATCGCGGAAGGTGTTGAGGGTGTGGTGTCATACAGGGGAGATGTTCAGACGGTTGTCGAAGAATTCAGTGCAGGTCTGCGTGCTTCATTTGGGTATGCAGGTGCGACATCAATTTCCGATCTCTGGACCAAGGCAAAATTCGGGGCGGTAAGCGCAGCCGGCGTTGATGAACTGAGACCGCACAACATAATCTTGCCAGGCGAGGAAAAGATTTAGGCTGTCCCCTTTGCGCCCCAGCGATTCCCTGGAAAAAATTCTCGTTTTGGATTTTGGCGCCCAGTACGCGCATCTGATCTGCAGGCGAATCCGTGAGCTGGGTGTTTACGCTGAACTCGTTCCCTACGACATAAGCCCTGAAGAAATAGATCTAAAGAAAGCAAAAGGTTTGGTCCTTTCGGGTGGGCCAAGAAGTGTGTATTCGAGAGGCGCCCCTCTACCGCAAGAATCAATCTATAAGATGGGATTGCCGATCCTGGGAATCTGTTATGGTCTCCAGGCGGTAGTCCACCAGAATGGCGGGCGGGTTACACGAGCTCCCAAGAAGGAGTTTGGCAAGGCATTTGTAAGAGTTGACCGGAGCTCGCCTCTTTTTGCTGGACTCAACGAAGAGTCCACAATTTGCTGGATGAGCCACGGGGATGCTGCGGAAATCTTACCCTCAGGTTATACTTCAGTTGGTTCCAGTGACAACTCTCCTTATGCGGCAATAGCGTCTGGAAAGCAATTTGCAGTTCAATTCCACCCTGAAGTCACTCAGACCGAGAGGGGAATGCAGATTCTTTCAAATTTCGTGTTCGGGGTGTGTGGTTGCGAAAAGAACTGGTCGCCGAAGGTTATGGTTGATGACGCCCTGGATGAACTGACCAAGGAAATCGGAAATTCGGACAAAGTAATCTGCGCGCTTAGCGGGGGCATCGATTCAGCAACAACTGCTGAACTTTTGAGACGCGTTATTGGGAAAAGACTGTATTGTGTCTTCGTTGATCACGGGCTTCTCAGGAAAGGAGAACGCGAGAAAATTAGGGCGATATTCGGAAAAGAGATGGGGTCTAATCTTATAATCTTGGACGATTCTAGGAGATTTCTTGCCAAGCTGAAGGGTGTCTCTGATCCGGAGAAAAAAAGACAGATCGTCGGACGAGAGTTCATTCGTTCCTTTGCCAAAGTAAGCAAGAGAATTGGAGGAATCAAATGGCTCGCTCAGGGTACGCTATACACCGACGTCGTCGAAAGCGCCGGTGGCGGGTCGGAACACCAAGCAAAAATCAAATCACACCACAATGTCGGCGGCCTCCCGAAAAGGCTTGGCTTTCGATTGATCGAACCTTTGAAAGATTTGTACAAGGACGAAGTACGAGCAGTTGCCTCTGAGCTCGGACTGCCTGACGAACTCGTAAAGACCCACCCCTTTCCTGGTCCTGGACTATCGGTCCGAATTATGGGAAAAGTCACCAAAGATAAACTTGCAATAAGCAGAGATGCCAGCTCCATAGTTGAAGAAGAGCTTACTAGATCAGGTCTTTACGACAAGGTTTGGCAAGCTTATGCCGCGGTGGGTGACGATATGGCTACCGGGGTTCTGGGAGATGAAAGGAAAGTTGGCCATGTTGTCATCGTGCGAATAGTCGAATCCAAGGAAGCGATGACGGCCGATTGGAGCCGAGTTCCTTACTCCATTCTTGAAACTATTAGTTCACGGATTACAAATGAAGTTCCTAACGTAACTTGGGTGACCTATGCAATAAGCAGCAAGCCACCTTCGACAATAGAGCCCCAGTGATTACTCGACAAAATTCGTTGATAGAAAATCAAGCAGGTCTGAGGAGTTAGGCGGAACCGCGTCCTCTTTAGATACATAAAGGCCGGCGGCACCGTTTGCAAGGGCTAGGCGTTCTTCGTCTTCCAGACCGGCTTTGTATCCAATCAAATCGGCTGCGTCCCAAACGTCTCCTGCTCCAGTAATTGTTTTCTGCTCGAGCTCGTGACAATCGACCACCGAAACCTCGCCTTGCAGGCAAGACATGCTGAAGCGTTGGGTGTGAATGTCGACCCTCTCTCCGACGAGGTCTGATAGAACTTTAATCGTCTTTTGAAGCTCTTTTTTTGTAAAGTTCAGAGGCATCCTGTGTCCGGCTAGAACTCGAGAAGCAATTCGAGCTTCGTTTTCATTCACACTAAAGTACTTTATCAAACCTCTATCGAGAACCCGCTTTTTCAGATCTGGCAGATCTTCCTGCTTTTCAGAGACATCTGCTGGATCGAAAAAAGTCTCGATGCCTCTCTCCTTTGCATATTGAAAGACGCTTTCAGTAAGATCTGTCGCATTCTTTATCGCGCTCCAGTTTACTAAGCAGACGATACTTGATTTTGAGATGTCGCACCAGTGTTTTTCTTCCAGTTTTGTTTGGTCAAAACTTTTGAGGCTTCCAGCATCGCTGGCCATCACGTTCACGACTCGACCATTCTTTTTGAATTCTATTGCGATTGTGTAACCCGGGTCTCCTTCGATAATGTCGACACTGACGTTCGGCAGTTTCCGGAATGTAGACATGAGCATCTCTGCCGAAAGGGAGTTGGCAATTGTGATCAGGTTAGTATTCACGCCCAGCGATCCAAGCGAATAAGCAAGGTTAACGGCATTTCCACCCTTGACTTCTGCCTGTTTGATTCCTCGAATGCTTCCTCCGCCCCCTTCCTCGCCTTTTTGATCGATGGCTCGCGCGAGTTCTGCAAAGTCATCGACCTTTACAAATCGGTCGATGAAATAATCAGGAAGAACAGTTACTAGTCCGGAAAGCGGCATTTGAGAAAGAGCTTTCTGCATCCTTTGTAATCGGAATTCTCTTCCCTCGGATTGGAGTCGATTTCGCTGCAAGAAAAACTCTCTCTCGTCTTATCAATTTTCAGATCTGAGTTATAAATCGTAAAAGATTCCTAGCAAATCATTTTTTAGCACAATAATGACTTTGTTGCCTGAAAATTCGGAGAGAAGAGGATGTCGTCATCGGGTTATTTGAAACGCGAAGAACTGATTGGCAAATCTGTAATCTCGAAGAATGCTCAGATCATAGGGACGGTTCTCGACCTAGCCGTTTCAACCGATGGCCGCCTAGCAATCCAGGTCCAGAAGAAGACTGATTCCAACAGCGATTCTACGGATCTTTTCATTGGCGCCGATCAGATTCAGGCTGTTGGTGATGTCATACTATTGAAATCTGTTTTGGATTCTGGTGGAGCTACTTCCTCTTTTTCTAGTTCAACAGCATCGCAGACTCAATCAACAAATTCAATGCCGATTCCTGCTCCATCTCCGCCCCCGCCACCCGGGATGACGCCGCAAAGTAAGACCTGTCAAAAGTGCGGATACGTCAATTCTCCGAATGCAAAGTTTTGCATAAAGTGTGGAGCTTCCCTGATGTCGTAGAGTACCCCCACGTTTCGATCGTAACCTTGACGTGATCGACTATCGAATCCTTCGTGTTTTGATGCAAATCCGATGATTTCCTCTTCTAGAACTTCAATATCCGACTGACATTCTACTTTTCAATGCTGTTCACGAAAAGCTCAAGCATGTTACCTGAGACGTAACCTCCCGGATCAATTTCGACTTTTTCATATCCCAATTGTTGCAGCTTAGCTGAAATTTCCTGAGCTTTTTCCAATGCCGAAGGAATTGAAGCAGTGTCAACTTCAACGACCGCTCGATTATTGATAGTTCTAACTCTAACTATTTGCGCTTGGGTAAGCGACTTTACTATTTTCTCGGCCAGCTCTATTCTTTCGAGTGTTTCTAGCGAAATTTGTTGTCCGTAGGCCACTCTGCTCGAAAGACATGACTCGCTGGGTCGATTCCAATTGGACAGACCCGAATATTTCGCCATTTCACGAATGTCACTTTTGCTGAAATGGAGTTCCGCGAGAGGTGCTCTAAAACCATTTTCCCGCAAAGCTTTCACTCCCGGACGAGGTTTCTTCAGGTCATCGAGATGGGTTCCGTCCACACAGACCTCGACGGAGAATTGTAACTGAACTGGTCTAATCGCCGCTGCAAGGTTTGATCTGCAAAAATAGCACCTTGAGACATCATTCTTAGTATAATCTGTATCGCTCAAGTCGTCCTGGCCAACTTCAATGAGTGAGATTCCAATTTCGGCAGCAGTTTTTCTAGAGCCCTCTAATTCGGATGAAGCAAATGAAGGAGAAATAGAAGTAACTGCAATGGCTTTTTCTCTCAATGCTTTGTATGCGGCGTAGGCAAGCAGAGAAGAATCAACTCCTGCGGAAAAAGCAACGATGCATGAATCGAACTCAGAAAACCATTCGACCAGTCGATTGAGATTAGAATTCACAGTAATCTGTGAATAGTTTGAGATCATTTCTTGCAGTTCTCTTCTATTCGATATTTATCTGGGATTTCGCTTGAGTCGAAATCAATTCTATGACTTGCCTGAGAGGGAGCCCTTCAATTTCCGAAATTTTTCTTGCTTCCTCAAATTCTGGTTTTATCCTATAACCTACTCCTATTTCCGATACTTTGACATTCACCTTTCCGCGATAATTTCCTATCTCCACTGAAACTGAAAGTTCCTTCCTGGGCACAATCAACCTCGTCCACTCTGTAGTCTTGACTCCGAAGGTTCCGGTTTCCTCGACCAGGATCTGCCCAAATTTCTCAGCTGAATTTCTTTCACATACAACCCTTACTGTTTGACCCATTCGCCCTTTCTTTCCCAAAAATGAGACCACCGTTGCATCAAGAGCACCCTCTTCCATCAGACGCTCTATAGTCCTAGAAAGAATCTCACCCGTGACATCATCGACGTTAGTCTCGACGATTGAAACAATATCCTTCTCAAAATTGATCACAGAAGTCCTTTTGCGCACGGATAAAATTCAGAAATAACAAATGCAATATTTGTCGTTTAAGAATTATGGCTTCTCAAGAAACGCATACTCATAAAACACTATTAGCTGCAAATTCGGAAAAGCCCGGGTATACAGTTTAGGACAGCAAAGATTGGAGGAAATGAATCTGACTTGATTTCAATCATCGGTTCAGGGCGCGTTGGAAGTACTCTAGCAATGATTCTTGTGCAGAGGAATGTGGATGACATCACTCTGGTTGATATTATCCCTGGTCTCCCGGAAGGTGAAGCTCTCGACTTGAGTCACATGGCCGCCGAGCTTGGAATCGACGTAAAAATTACGGGGTCAAATGATTACTCAGCCCTCAGAGGATCTGAAATTGTGATTGTCACGGCGGGACTTGCAAGAAAGCCAGGAATGACAAGAATGGATCTCCTCACGAAAAATGCAGGGATCATAAAGTCCGTGACGGGAGAAGTTGCGAAACACGCTCCGGATTCCAAACTGATCATGGTCACAAATCCGTTAGACGCCATGACTTATGTTGCACTGAAGACGACAGGTTTCAGGAAAAGTCGAGTATTCGGCATGGGTGGAATGCTTGATCTTTCCAGGTTCAAGCAGCTTATTTCAGAAGACCTCCATGTCTCCCGATCTTCGATAAATGCGCTCGTTATAGGCGAGCATGGAGAATCGATGACCCCGTTAGCCAGCTATTCATCGGTAAATGGAATTCCACTGAGAGATTTTTTGAATGACCAACAAATAGACGATGCCATAGAAAGGACAAGAAAAATCGCAGCAGAAGTTATTGCAAAAAAGGGAGCTACTTTCTACGCGCCGGCTAATGGAATAGCGCGAATGGTCGAAGCGGTCCGTTATGATAAGAAAGCTTTGCTCCCCGTGTCGGCATTTCTGGAAGGTGAGTTCGGCCTATCTGGACTGTGCATTGGAGTTCCTGCAATAATTGGAAAAGAGGGCGTCGAAAAGATTATCCAGCTCGATCTTCAGGGTAAGGAGAAAGAATCTTTCGAAAAGGGCGCTGAAACCCTGAAGGAAGCTATTGCGTCGTTGCCCTAACTAGCCGTATCTGTGGGACAAGCCCCTGCCCCACCTCGGGTATTTCCATTCAATATTGCTGTAGGGGCAAATGATGCGACAAGCACCGCATTCCACACAGTTATCATAAGATACAATGTTCCGTTTGCCCTCCTCCCATTTGAATACGTCTGCAGGGCAAAGGATCATACAAGGTTGTGGAGAACCGTTTATCGCAGCGCATTTTTGGCAGATGTCCTGGTCTATTATTAGCAAGTGAGGGCGCTCGTCAAGCTTGTACTTTGCAAGGTAGAGTTTTTCCTCTACAGTGACCTTGGTCTCTTTCGCGGGCGGTTGCGTCGTCGTTGAAACTGTCTGTGTGCTCATATCTTTTCTTTCTCTTTTTACGTTGCTCGTCTGTAAATTCCGTATAAATCTCTCAAAATACCTAGCCTTCCGCGTTTTGTGTAAAGCTCATCTTTGATCTCCCTCAAATGCTCCTCCTTTGGTCTGCCATCAACCTCCAGGAATTTGTAAAGAACTGAGTTCATCAACTCTGGATAAAGAGTAAGAAACTGCTTATGAGTCGCAATATACCGTGGTACCTGTCTGAATTTTTTAAGATCTTGAAGAACAAAACTGTTTTCCAAGTAAGTTCTGTATCCAGAGAGTCTGTCGCTGGTATAAACTCCTCCAGATTTTTTCGCATCGATTGCAGTCTGACCGGCAAACTTGCCTGAGATCATTGCAAAGTTCGTACCCTCAAAGTTTAGAGCATTTACCAAACCCGCCGCGTCTCCAGCCACCATCATGCCGTCTGTAAAAAGCGGCGGGATTCGGTCATAGCCGCCTTCGGGAATCAAATGGGCTGTGTACTCCCTTAGAGTAGTTCCATCCAACAAGGGTCTTATCGATGGGTGTGATTTCATCCATTCCAAAAGATCCTGTGGCCGCGTTTTGAACGCGGCGAGATCGCTCATTATTGCGCCGACTCCAAACGAGATTGTATCCTTGTTAGTATACATGAAACCGGCATACTCCTCGTTTCGCCCCCCGTAAAATTGAACGGCAACGCCTTCATCGCCACGTATATTGAATCGCTCTTCGATTTTATCTTTGGGCAAAGCATACGTCTCTTTTACGGTAACCGCAATATCCTCGGGATTCCATTCTTCGTGCAGGCCTGCTCCTTTCGATACTAGAGAGTTTACACCGTCGCACGCAATCACCACGTCCGCCAAAATATCTCCTCTATCTGTCGAAACCCCGTTGATCTTGCCGGTCGAATCTCTGAGAACTCCAGTAACAGTTGTCCGAGTAAGGAGGAGCGCGCCAGCTGCTTCAGCCTGCTGAGCAAACCATTTGTCAAATCTTGCTCGAAGAGCAGTGAAACTGTTGAAATCCTTGAGGAAACGCTGGTTTCTGTGGTTTATCTGGACATGCGATTCAGAAGAAAGCAGCCAGTATTGGTACTCGACGACCCTGCGTTCGATAGGAGCTGTCTTCCAGAACTCGGGAATGATTTGTGCAGTGGGTTTTGTGAAGACAATCCCGCCGAACATGTTCTTGCTTCCGGCAAAATCGCCTCGTTCAATGACTACGCTGCTCATTCCCCCTTTTGCTGTCGTAATTGCAGCAGCGGCTCCGGCGGGTCCAGCTCCTACAACTAGAACTTCATATTTCTCCACCAAGTTTTAGGTAGCCACCACTCTGGCGAGTCCTCTTGCTTTTAGCTCTTCAATTAGAGCAGGAACGATCTGGAAAAGATCTCCGACAATTCCAAAATTGGCAACGCCGAAAATAGATGCATCAGGATCCTTGTTTATGGCAACAATTGTGTCTGAGTTTTCCATTCCGACGATATGCTGGATCGCTCCCGAAACTCCTATCGCAAAGTAAAGTCTAGCTCTAACCGTAACGCCGGTTTGACCTATTTGATGGTCTTTCGGAATCCAACCGAGATAGACAACCGCCCTCGTTGCACCCACCTCTCCACCCAAGGCATTTGCAAGATCCTCAATGAGCTTGAAGTTTTTGGGATTTCCGAGGCCTCGACCGCCTGAAACGATAATATCTGCGCCTTCGAGCTTTTCGCCCGCACGTTCCAGTGGAGTAAACTGGATAATTTTTTCTTTGATTTGGGTTTCGTCGAATTCCATTGTTTCAGGAACGATCTCTCCCAGCCTATCGTCTACTGGTGCTGGCATTTTCATTACACGCGTACGAACGCTTACCATGGTTGGCTTATTTTTTGGGCAGACGATCGTCGATAATTCCTTTCCGCCAAAGTCAGGCCTCGTTCCGTTGAAACCACCTTTTTCATCCACATCAAGGGAAGTGCAATCTGCAATAAGGCCTGTTTCGATTAGAGTTGCTAGCACGCCAGCGAGATCCCTTCCGTTGTAGGTGCCGCCCATAAGAATTACTTCAGGATGATATTTGTTAGAAAGGTATGCAAACGCTTTGCCATAACTCTCGCTGCGGTAATCCTTCAGTACGGGATTCTCAACGACATAAACGAGATCGGCACCATACCTGTAGGACTCTTTCACGAGACCTTGCACGTCACCGCCGATTATTACCCCGCAAAGTTTTGTACCATAAATCTTTGACAATCTCTTGCCTTCGCCCATCAGCTCCCAGGACACTCGGGCAGCTTGGCCAAATCTATGTTCAACGTATACCCAGACATCACCGTGTTCTCCTGGGATTCGCTGTTGAAGAACGCCGGGAGCTTGTTCAGCAGTTTGAACAGTAACCTGTGAAATCACTCCTCCCGAAACTTTCTTGCCAAAAGCTCCGATCGCTACCAATCGATCGACGAGCCACTTCGAATCTTCCCTGGGATTGGTGCTCTGTCGAATCTCTCCTTTTTTCTTCGGAGGTGGGACAACTACTTTTTTCACATATGTCGGAGAACCGATCAAGCCGATTCTTTTTGGATCGGCATTCACCACGTCCTTACTTAGGGCAGTTATCTTTGCCTTTCTTGCCCTGATCAATCCGTCAATTGTAGGTTGCCGTGGTTCGTTCGCGGCTTCAGTAACAGTCAGAGCACATGGAATCGGAACTCGCACTCTCTCGACGCCGTCGTCAACCCGTCTCTCGGCCTCAACAAACTTGTTTTCGAGATCGACAACGTCAGTGCTCGAAGTGTAAGTGATTACGGGAAAGCCCAATCTAACAGCTAGTCCTGGTCCGACCTGACCCGTTTCGCCATCGATCGCCACCTTCCCAAAAAAAACAAAATCTGTTTTCCCACTAGTTTCCTCAATCTTCTGGATACCCTTCCACAACGCGTATGATGTCGCGAGTGTATCTGCACCGCCGAACGCCCTGTCCGTCAGAAGAAATGCTTCATCGCAACCCATTGCAAGAGCTTCCCGGAGACTTTGCTCTGCTTGAGGAGGTCCCATCGTCATAACGCGAACAGTCGCGCCGAAAGTATCCTTGAACCGAAGGGCTTCCTCGATAGCGTTGAGGTCGGTAGGATTTACAACAGCCGGAACTCCTTCGCGGATTAGATTGTTAGTCTTCGGATCGATTCGCATGTCGTTTGTGTCAGGAACCTGCTTTATGCAAACGATGATATTTAGCGCCAAAGTTGAAAACTACCGAGGAAATTCCCGAGGACAAAAATTAGCTGATTTCGATCGATATTAAAATCGTTCTGGTTAGTTACGTCCAACGCGGCCGTTTAATAGCTGGCATTCAAACGTCCTAGATTTAGCATTAGAAAAAATGGAACCGATATCTGAAATTCTTCTAGCTGTAAGAGATGGGAAAATATCAGTGAAAAAGGCGGAAGGAATGTTGAAGCTAAACGCGCTTGCGATCTTAGGGGACTATGCAAGACTGGACTACAACCGGCACCTGAGACGGGGAGTGCCTGAGATTGTCTATTCAAAGAACAAGTCTGTTTCAGAGCTAATTTCAATTGTGAAAAAACTAGCCGACATCAAATTGGAGGACGCTCCCCTTTACGACCTGCCTGTCATCCTGAGCCGAGTTAGCGAAGAAAAGGCAAAACAAATTCTGGAACATTTTACAAAATCCAAAATTTATTCTTCGGAACTTCAGATTAGATACTTTCCAGAAGCCAGCGTGATCGCGGTAGCGTCTAAAAAGAAAACCGAGGCTCAGAAGAATCACGGTAGAGTGGCGCTCTTGGCTGCCGGTACATCTGATATCCCTGCCCTAAATGAGTCAGAAGTAGTCTTGAACTTACTTGGGCTCAGGACACTCCGGTTTAACGATATCGGAGTCGCCGGTTTGCATCGTTTACTTAAGCCAATGAAATTATTGTATGATTTCGACCCCGATGCAATCATCGTCGCGGCTGGTATGGAGGGTGCTCTGCCCTCTGTAGTTGCCGGATTGACCAGCGCTCCCGTTATCGGGCTACCGACGTCAGTAGGTTATGGTTTCGGAAAGGATGGTGAAGCGGCCCTGATGAGCATGCTCCAGGCCTGCTCCCTCGGAGTAAGCGTCGTGAATATCGACTCAGGAGTAGCCGCTGCGGTGGTTGCTTCGCTTATCTCAAAAAGGGCGGCTAAAAGCGAAAAAAGGAAAAGCGCCGAAATCTAGAACCGATGCAGATTGACTAATTGAATGAGTACTATTGACCTGCCAGATTAAACAAAAACAAGACAAATTGTCTTTCGATTATGTCGTCATCCGTTTTGCCCGTTAGAAAAAATGCTGATCTAATCAAGGATGCGACCAGACTTCTATCCGAGAGACAAAAACCTCCTTGTTTTCGCGAAACAAATACAACTGTAAAAGATCTCGTAAAACAGCGCAAAGATACGGGAAAGAAATTGTTAACTCTCGGTGCAGCCCTGCTGATAATGCCGGATCCGATTACTGACGCTGCTGCGGTGCCTGTATTAATCGCGGGTAAAATGATGCAATCGCGGCAGGCTATTAGCGTGAAAAACGTCTACGACGAGATGAGAAATACCCTCAATCAGATTTCTTCAGCCTGTTCACTCTGACTGAGGCCTTGGATCTCGCGTTCGCTAGGGTCTCATCGTCATTCACCTTGAGAAACGAATCCAGCTCGGGATCAAGCTCGGCCAATTGAGTTTCAACCGAGAGATATTTTACATCAAATAGTTGTTCAGAGAGAAAATTCATAGTGGAATTAGCATCGGCTCCAAAAGGATTTTTCAGCATCGAAGTCAATTTGAGAAGTGCATTCCCGCGATAGACGGCGAGGAATGGTTCGACCCGTCCATCGCTCCATCTGGGCATCGCAAGATCGTAGCCGTGCGCCGCCTCAAATAACGCGAGAACAACATTGGGTTTCAACAAAGGTACTCTCTCAGTAACGAGGATGGAGTGCTTAGCTTTGCTTGTCCTGAAAGCGGATAAAATAGCTGAAACTGGGTTCTCGCTTTTAGATACATTCAGAATCCTCGCACCAAAGGGAGAAATAGTTTCAATTACTGAAAGATCTGGTTCCTTGTTGAATACAACGTTCAGCTCATCGGCCACGGTCCATACGGAGTCAAGAACGTATTCAAGAAGTGTCCCCTGGACGTCTGGCGAAAACTGGCGAGAGATCGTTCTATCCTCCATTCCACTTGCGTAAATCACAGCCCCTCG
Organism: Nitrososphaerota archaeon; assembly: GCA_013288145.1. Next base: position 89,927 of record JABDCJ010000002.1, read on the forward strand.
GGGATTTCGACCGGACAAGGCTAACTCTGATCTCCAAGGTGATACTTGTGCATCACTTTATAGCTCTTTTTGATCAGGTATTTACGAATAATCGTGTACTCTATTTTCAAAAAGGAGTGCTTGTGCCGAGAAAGCTAATCTCTACTCAATTACCACAAATCGTAAAGTACTCGGGTAGCTCTCGAGCGAAATGGTTTTTCGCAATTGCAAAGTAATCTCGACAAGAGTTATAAACCGATAACGAAAGCTCGAGATCCGCGTCATTTTCCGCGTGATCTACTGATTTGTGGGCGAATTCTTCTCAACAGTCTTCGTCTGCGCAAAAAATCATCGACAATCTTGATTCATCTTATGGGACTCTAGACTGCGATATTCTGATAGTTGGAGCCGGAGGTGGAGGTATGCGTGCTGCCATCGAGGCGTACGATCGCGGAGCAAAGGTTCTCCTTCTCTGCAAGTCGCTGATGGGAAAAGCTCATACGGTAATGGCCGAAGGTGGAATTGCCGCCTCTCTCGGGAATATCGATCCTCAGGATAGTTGGAAGGTTCATTTCTCTGACACCATCGTTGAAGGGCAGTACATTAACAACTGGAAGATGGCGGAGATTTTTGCAAAAGAAGCTCCAGACAGAGTACTCGAATTGGAGAGATACGGCGCTCTTTTTGACAGGACAAAGGACGGTCTGATTATGCAGCGCCCCTTTGGCGCGCACAGCTATCGCCGGCTTTGTTACGTCGGAGACAGAATGGGCCTCGAATTAATTAGGACGCTCGAAGACCAAGTTCTGAATCGCAATATTCCGTACTTTGACGAAGCAGTGGTCACGGGCATAATCAAAGATCCAGAATCAGGCGCAGTTGCCGGGGCCCTCGCGATAAAAATCAGAACCGGCGAACTTGTTTTTGTAAAGTGCAAAGCTGCGATTTTGGCAACTGGTGGCTGTGGCAAAGTCTACTCTGTTACTTCGAATTCTTGGGAAAGTACGGGAGACGGTATCGCAATAGCGTACCGCGCAGGTGCCGAATTGATGGATATGGAAATGGTCCAGTTTCATCCCACTGGAATGATTTATCCCGCCGGGGTCCGGGGTATGCTGATTACCGAGGCCGTACGAGGGGAAGGAGGCAAACTTACCAATATCAACGGCGAGAGGTTCATGACAAAGTACGACAGCAAACGTATGGAGCTATCAGCCAGAGACGTCGTTGCCCGATCGATTTACACGGAGATCATAGAGGGACGTGGTACGCCTAACAGTGCCGTCTATTTGGACATCACCGAGAAAGGGGCAGACTATATCAAGAAAAAACTTCCAAGCATGTACTATCAGTTCCTCGAATTCGCGAATGTCGATATTACAAAGCAAAAGATGGAGGTAGCGCCCACTGTGCATTACCATATGGGAGGAATCCGAGTTGTTCCTGAAACGGCTGCAACCAATGTCCTCGGATTGTACGCCGTCGGTGAAGTTGCTTCTGGATTGCACGGTGCGAACCGGCTAGGCGGAAACTCTCTCTCTGATATTCTAGTTTTCGGTAGAAGGGCCGGAATAGCTGCTTCTGGCTACGCAAAGGGTGCCGGCGATATGTCAGCATCTACTGAGGATATCGGCAGAGAAGTGACACGAGTGCTCTCTCCGTTCAGAGTTACAAACGGCCAAAATCCCTTCGATCTCAAAGACAAAATAGCGCAAATCATGTGGAAATATGTCGGAATAGTCAGAAACGAGGAAGATCTACGGAAAGGCCTTGAAGAGATTCAACGGATCAGATTGGATTCCAAAAACGTTCAGGCTAAGGGGCCGCGTGGATATAATCAGTCCTGGGCCGATTCACTTTCCGTCTGGAATATGTGTCTGGATTGCGAAGCCCTCATATTGTCAGCCATAACCAGAAAAGAGAGCCGCGGCGCTCATACGCGATCTGATTATACGAAAAAAGATGACGCCTGGCTGGTCAATATCATAGTCAAGCAAAAGGACGGACAGATGAGTCTTGAGAAATTCCCTGTTCCCCAAATGCCAGAAGATTACAAGGCACTATTGAACAGGGAAGAGACGCTACTCTGGAAAGGGAAAGATCAAGAAGGAAAAAAGTGAGCCGTAGTTAGCAATGGAAAAATCGCGTTCACGGAAAGATGTATCGCTCCGAATATTTCGTGGCCTTGGAAGCGATCGCTCTAAAGATCGCTACGAAACTTTCACTGTACCGTACGAGGACGGGATGGTAGTTCTGAATGCCATACACTACATTCAGAGTCATTTTGATTCCTCGCTATCCGCTCGGTGGAATTGCAAGGCGGGCAGATGTGGGTCCTGTTCTGCGGAGATCAATGGCTGGCCGCGTCTGATGTGTAAGACCCCAGTGTCAGAGTTCGAGGGGGAGATCACGGTGGAGCCGATGAAGGCATTCCCATTACTAAGAGATCTAGTGACAGACGTTTCAGAAAATTATGAAATGCAGAAGATGATTCCGCCGTTCACTCCGAAACCTTCTGACGATTCGAAGCCTTGGAGAATGCAGCAGATCGACGTGGACAAATCACGAGATTTTAGAAAGTGCATCGAGTGTTTCCTCTGTCAGGATATTTGCCATGTTGTGCGGGAGCACAAAGCAAACTACATTGGTCCCAGGTACATTGTAAAGGCGGCTTCATTTGATATGCATCCGCTGGACACCCTTGACAGATCGGATTTTCTGAAGGAACAGGGGGGAATTGGTTACTGCAACATCACAAAATGCTGCCAAGAAGTCTGCCCCGAGCACATTATCATTACTGACGATGCCATAATTCCGGAAAAGGAGAGGGTAGTCGACACCCACTACGATCCTATTATGTGGTTATATCGTCAGATCAAGCCGAACCGAGTGAAGAGCGGCACAAATCCATAGAGCATGATAATCTGTATCGCCTGAACTCGCAATACATACTTCATAACTTCAAAATGCGTATATCTTATTGTGCCTGGTGATTTCACGGAAACGCAGCCTATAGAAAACGGCAGAACGTTGAGCTAGATCTCGTTCGATTCGGCTATATGAATCAACTTGGCAGCGAGTGTTAGGCTGCAAATAAGTCTCTTGAACAGTTCTCTACTCGGTTTCTAATATCGTGCGGATCGTCGTCACGTATGTTTCTTCGACTGTCTCCGGACAATAGACAACATAAAACTTCGCAACCTTGCCTTCCACACGCCTAATTATGCGGCCGATTCTCTGGATGAACTGCCGCTTGCTCTTACCGCTCGTAATCAGAATCGCAACGCCAACTTCTTCCACATCGAGACCCTCCTCGAGTGCCCTAACAGAAAGCAGAACATCGGATTCTTTTCCCCAATCCTGCAGTATCTCCATTTTGCGCCATGGTTCAATTCCTGAGTGAAACGTCTCACTTTTGACATTGTTTTCAGCAAGGAATTCCTTGATCTCCTCAATAGCCTGGACTGATTCTGAGAAAAGAATGACCCTCTCGCCTTGATGCTTGTTAATTATCTCGAGAATCCTGTTTTTCTTTTGATGAATTCTCGATAGCAATTTCTTCCTTCGAGCGATTGCAAGCATCCCTTTTCGACCGACGAACTGCTTTGTGTTTGGATTGTAGCATCGGCCCCAGTCTGAAAAGCTGGGACCGCAGAACTTGAAAGCAGCCCTGATTAGGGCTGTATTTCCCTCGTAACTCTTTCTTTCAGCTTCAGTCATTTCTGCACTAACGGGAATCACTTCGAGCGGCGAAACAATACCGGTTCGGACAGCGTCGCCGAGCCCCAGATCGAAGCAGATCGGAAATTCTTTGAGGAAAAGATCGTGAGCCATGTCGCCCCTTTCCGGAACTGCAGAGAGCCCCAATACATACTCCTTTTCCTTCAGACGGGGAAGAATTCTGAGCAGCGCAGTTCGAGCTCCTAGATGGTGAACTTCATCTAACACAACGGCGTCGGCCCTTTCGATTAATTCAGGATGCGAGGTTGCGCTGGAATATGTCGTGATCAAAACGGGACCAGAAGTCTTTGCGTAAGCGTAGTATTGCCCGACCTCGAGTAACCCGGCCTCCTGAAGCTTCGGCGCCCATGATTGGTAGATAAGCGCCTGCGTAGGAACTATAATCAAAGTCTGCAATCCTAGCTGCTGAATCCACTCGATTGCAATGATCGTCTTGCCAGTTCCAGTGGCCGCCTTGATAGTTCCCCTCTTCGCCTTTAGTGTCGTCTCTACCGCACTCTGCTGGTAAGATCTGAGGATCGCCAAACTTTGCTTCAATCACCTTAATCGAAGAATTTTTCGATGGCGAAATGGTGTTTTTCAAAGTAAAATAAGGATTACAGTAACATTACGGTAACTCAACTCAATTATTATCTGGTTTTCTAAGAGCGGGCCCGGTGGGATTTGAACCCACGACCCCCAGCTATCCAACATCGCCCGAACTTACGACATATTCAGGCTGGAAACCGCAGGCTGATGCCCTAATCCATGTTGAGCTCGAAACAAGCAGAATATCGTAATCCTGAACTCGCGTGCACAACTTTCTGGCTTAGGACCGGTCCAGACTAGTCCTGATAGAATCCATGCTAGGCTACGGGCCCTCAAAAAGCCCGATTCGAATTACAAAAGTAATAAGCGTTTGTCGCGAGGGATCTTTTTGTGACTGCAGGGTTGCCGTCTGAAATGATTCTTTATCGGTAACCTTTCAATTGCGATTTTTCAGTTAAGTGATTAGAATAGTTTTGGATATCCGCGGTTTTGTTTTTGACATCGATGGAACCATCTGTGATTATGATGGACTTCTGAACCTAGAAGCAGCTCACTCGATTTCGTGGTTGAGGAAACTGGGCTATCCCGTCTTGCTAGCCTCGGGAAGAGGACCATGGGATACTTACTACCTCGGGGTTTACCTTGGCTGTACTCCGGTTGCGGTGTGTGAAAATGGTGGAATTCTCATGACCTCGCCCACGGACATCAAGATCTACGGAGATAAAACCGTGAGCCTCGAGGCTTACGACCTGCTATGCAAGAACATTCAAGAGGTGAAACTAAAGCCAGTTAGCGCGAGATTAACCGAAGTCGTACTTTTGCGAACGTTTGATGCTTCCGAGGGTCAGAAATTACTTGACAGCAAGAAAGTGGCAGTCACTATCAATGATAGTAAGTTTGCGCTTCACCTTACCAAGAGCGGAATAAATAAGGGTCGTACACTGCTTGAAGGTTTGAAGATTGTTGGACTAAATCCAAAACAGGTTGCTGTTATAGGAGACAGTGATACCGACTTACCAATGTTCGAGGTCTGCGGTTTCAGTGCTGCAGTGGGGAACGCACCGGATCATGTAAAATCTAGAGCCACTTTCGCCTGCAAAAACCCGATAGGAGACGGGGCGGTGGAAGCAGTCGCACATATTGTAAAAGACGTTATATCGAATTGAGTTTGTGATTTCTGTAGAATGAGTTTCAGATCATTTGTTCAAGAAGCTAGCTTCCTCGTCAGAGCAGCTTGCGAAGACCTTGGTTACCAAGTTCCGCGTGATCTAGATTGGGATATACCTCCCTCTAAGGAAATGGGAGACGTTTCATTTCGAGTCGGGTTTCAGCTTTCGAAGGTCGCTGGGAAAAAACCACCAGAAGTTGGAAGGGAAATTGCTGATTTTATTGGACGTGAAGATATCCGCCTGAGAGCACATTTTGTGGCTTCCGCGGAGGCAAATCCACGCGGCTTTTTGAACTTCCGTCTGAATCCGGGAGCATTGTTTGGCGAAACTCTCCATGATGCAGTTGAATCCGATTTCGGTTCGATAGACTTAGGGCATCAACAGTCAGTGCTTGTTGAACACACTTCTGTGAACCCAAACAAAGCGTTGCACGTGGGACATTTGCGAAATCTAGCCTTGGGCGACTCTATTTCCAGAATCTTCAGCTTCACGAAGCATACAGTTGGTGTGCTCAATTACATTGATGATTCAGGACTTCAGGTGGCTGACGTAATAGTTGGTATAATGTATCTCGGGCATTCTCCCGAATCACCTCCGGGAATAAAATTCGATCACTATGCAGGTGATGAGATCTACGTGGACGTAAACAAGAGGTACGAATCCGATTCGTCCTTGAAGGAGAAACAAAAGTACGTCTTACGTTCGATTGAAAACCACGATCCGCAGGTTTTCCCTCTCGCCGCGAGAATAACGGACAAGATCCTCAGAGAGCAGTTGAAGACCTGCTGGAGATTCAACGCCTTTTACGATCTCCTCGTTTTCGAGTCAGACATCATAGCATCCAAATTGTGGGAAGAAGTCTTCGAATCAATGAAAAAGGTAGGGATTGCAAAACTGGAGACCGAGGGAAAGCTTGCGGGCTGCTGGATCGTTACTATCGTAGGAGAAAAAGAAGGCGAAGACAAAGTGCTCGTGAGGAGCGATGGCACCGCCACCTACGTTGCAAAGGATATCCCCTTTGCTGCCCTAAAAACTGGTCTTGTTCATGACAGGTTCTCGTATGAATTATTTACGATTGAATCTGGAGAGAGACATTTGTGGCGCACCAGCACTAGAGATACCGACAACAAAACTTCGCCGGTTAACTGGGGAGCTGATAAGAGTATAACCGCTATCGGTTCTGAGCAGTCTCGGCTGCAGAGGGTTATTGTGCGCATCTTGAGCCAGCTCGGGGGATCCGACTATTCAGAGAGATACGTCCACCTTGGGTACGCTCTCGTTTCGCTCACACCCGAAACAGCTGCAAAACTTTCCGGGGAAGAACCGGAAAAAGAAGTATCGCAGGGGTCGGTCAGAATGTCGGGAAGAAAGGGCCTTTACATTAGCGCAGACGACGTCTTCGACGCCGTAAAAAAGTCCGCCCATGAAGAAACAGAAAAAAGGAATCCCGACCAACCAAATGAATGGTACGATCAAGTTGCGGAGAAGCTTGCTCTTTCCGCAATCCGGTTTGCATTGCTGAAGCAGGACCTCGATAAGACGATAACCTTCGATTTAGGAGAATCCCTCAAACTGATTGGCGAAACGGGTCCATACATGCTCTACACTTACGCAAGGGCGATGAGTATTCTGTCGAAGGCAGGCCCAGAAATCGAGAGAAAATTCCCCGTAAATGCAGAGGTGTTGAAGACCGAAACCGAGATCGATCTCCTCACAATCATCTCAAAGTACGACATTGCCGTGGAAAAAGCTGTAAAGATGCTTGCCCCAAAGTGGATCGCGCATTTCTCGTTTGAACTCTGCGAGGCGTTCAACAAGTTCTATGAGAAAAACAGGGTGATTCAGGTTGAAGACATCGAGCTTCGTG
>JABDCJ010000003.1:0-86734 GCA_013288145.1 Nitrososphaerota archaeon
GAGGATCTTGAATCTTGAACAGCTCAGACCTTTGAAACTGTCATCAGTCGTATCCTTTACGAATCCCAAATGTCCAAAATGTTGCATATCTCTGAAGTCGAAAGGTAAGAATCAGGGTTTTGCTTGCAAAAGGTGCGACTATTCTACACCAGAGCTGAAGAAAACTAGAATCACGAAAAAAAGACAAATCTCTTTGAAATTATATGTTCCGCCGATTAAGGCTCACAGACACCTGACGAAACCGATTCACCGGTTTTCTTTAGGGCGCAAGCCTTTCCAAGTACCGGTTGAACTAACCGATGCTTGGTATGAATAATAGATCTAAGCAGCAGAAGGCTCTTTGTCGCTTGGTGACTCGATCGACGGGATGCCTGTAACAAGGTCTTGTGGAAAAACCTTTGGCTTTGCCGCTCTACGTTTCCTCTTCGTCCTAGTTGTCCGCTGAACAGTCCTGGGGACATGAATCGTTAGGGATGGACTCGAAACACCGATTGCTGTGGTATCTGTTGGGGCCGCGATAGCTTTTGATTTAGACAGGCTCGAGTCTTCAGAAAATGGCGGAGGGGCTTCTGAAACTGGTTCAGGTTCCGGGTTGCTTTGCGCTTTAACCGCCGGTAAATTCTCGATTTGTTTTTTCTCGACAGTTTCTTTAACCTGTGCTACACGGTTCGGAATGTTGCGATAAACTACGACTCCAATAACCGCGATCGCCATTCCAGATGCTGCTAGGATAAGTAGCATGTCCAAACCCATTCTTTAGTCCCTTGTTCAAAGGGTTGATCTAAACCCAAATTCTGCGGTAGGGTGAATATTGGTTGACAAAATGGCCAATCCTCTCTTCAATCCTTAAATTACTATGAGCGAGTGGTAACAAGAACAGATGAGAGTCTCAATCGGATTCAATGCAGATGTTCCCGTTCAAGAGATCGTTAATCACGCCCAATATGCCGAGTCAGCCGGGTTAGAAGGTCTCTGGATGCACGAACATTCCTTTGGGCGAGACGCTGTCTCTAACTTGAGCGCCATCGCACTCTCGACCAAAAGTCTGCGAGTAGGTTTTGGCTGCCTCTCGACTTACGTTAGAAATCCAGTCTCAATAGCAATGACGTCGGCGACTCTTCAAGAAAGCAGCGAGGGGCGCTTATCTCTCGGAATAGGGACCGGATTCCCTGCTCGTCTCGACCTTATGGGAATCAAGCACAAATTTCCGATATCTGCGCTAAAGGAGACGATGGATATCTGCCGGTTGACCTGGGATGGGAACCCAGTGACATACCAGGGCAAGACGTTCAAAGTGAAGAATGTCAAATCTCTTCTCGGAGAAGTCAAGACAAATATACCAATCTATGTTGCGGGCTGGAAGAAACAGATGCTCAAGCTGACAGGAACGCATGCGGATGGTTACCTTGCAAAGGGAGGTGAGTCAACTAATTCAATTGGGCAAATAGTTTCGAATATTGCGTCATTTGCTTCTACTAGATCAGTGAAAGATATCGATATTGCTGCCTATCTGCTGACGCTCGTCGCGAATTCAAAAGAAGAAGGAGTCGCGATGGCAAAAAAAGATCCGTTTGTTGCGTACATGCTGTCTGTTCAGGATGATTACCTGTATGAAGGGACAGGCATTGACCCTGTGCTGAAAAAACCGATAGCGGAGAATTATTTCAAAGGTAACATTGCAGGAGCCTTTGATTCAATCAAGGACGAAATGATCGAATCCTTTACTCTGACGGGAACTAGAGACCAGGTTTGTGAAAGGGTTATTGAGTACACGAAAAAAGGACTGAACCTACCGATATTACAACCGATCAGTATGAAGCAAGACGACGTAAAAGCAGTAATTGAGACTGGGAGCATCCTTATTCGTTCTGCCTGAACCGTCGAGCCTTTAATGAAAAAGAGGATCGTTCCGCGTCTTTCCGTCAATTTAACGCAGGCTTACAGGCTATTCTATCCACAAGTACCGATGATAATTGCGTGTAGATATCGTACGCAAATAGCGGCAATGCCGGCGAATAGTTGCATGTCTGTTTCAGACAAGCCTCCAATGTTCGCAGTTTCTATCAGAAAAGAGCTCAAGACTGACATAATTCTGAAAAAATCAAAGAATTTCTCAGTGAATTGGCTCAATTTTAGACAAAGAAAATATGTTAACCAATTAGCGGCCAAAAGTAATTCTCTTGACAAGCTCAGCGCCCTAAATGTCCCGTATTTTGAGGTGATGCACGCCCCCATTTTGGAGCAGGCGCAGGCTTACGCGATATGCGAAACCAAATCAATTCAGGATTTTGGTGATCATGATCTGTTTGTCGGCAGAGTAATTGGCGCGATGGCGTCTCTTGATTTTGATACGAACTGGAAGTTCGTAGACTATCATCCGATTCTATATCTTGGCAGCAATTTCAAAAATCCTTTCACAACGAATCGTGAAAGGTAATAAAGCACGATTTCTTGTGAAAAGGCACGAATTTGATATCTATCCCTTTTGCTCTGATGAAATCACGAACCGTATCAATACCTGGTTCGTGAGAAGTGGCTCAAGCGATATCGCCCTTCTCAGTAATTTACGTTTGGTTACTTCGCATTATTGAATCTAGGACTCATCTAGGAAAAGGGTAATTTAGAACTAAGGTCGAGATCGGTATCGAAGTGGGTTGACTTAGTTGCTGAGTGAAATATCTGATATTCCCTGCGATCTTTCTGGCCGATATTCCTCAAGAAATATTCAGGTAATTTGTCTTTCTGAATCGGAAACAGAGAAATCTATCCATGCACTTTCATACTTGCTTTTGCGAAATGAAGTGTTTGACGGACTGGAAATAACAAAATGAAAAAGACGAGTTCTCGACGTAAATCCATCAGTGGTCTAATGGTCTCCTCCAAGGCTGTAGTTGCGGTGATTGCCGTGGTAGCTCTTTTGATCACTTTGACATTGGTCGGGTTCTCAGCTTCTTTCGACTCTTCGCCGTCTGCTACAATAATTTCGACTCAAACTGCTACCGTACTTGACGGCCTTACGAAGACGATTACTGTAGGGGGTGGAGGCAACGGAAGTTTCGGAATAAATCCCGAGCAGATTTACGCTGACTCAAATGAAAGTATAGTAACTCTTCAGGGAGTCGTTACATCTGGCAATGGTCTCATACCATCCGAAAGCGTCCTTGGCTCCGGTTTTGTCGTGAACTCTTCCAACCAGTATTACATTGTGACTAACTATCACGTGGCTGGATCGACGGTGAATCTAACAGTTACTTTTGCAGACGGAACATCTTATCCAGCAAAAGTTATTGGATCCGACCCGTATAGCGACCTGGCCGTAGTCAGTTCTACTGGCGTACCGTCATCTGAATACCATCCGATTTCCGTTGTATCATCCTCCACGTTACAGGTTGGTCAGTACGTCGTTGCAATCGGTAATCCATTCGGTCTATCGAGATCTATGACTTTTGGAATTATCAGCCAGCTCGGGAGGACAATTCAGGATCCTACCGCGGGAAATTTTAGCATAGCAGATGCCATCCAGTTCAGTGCACCAATCAATCCTGGAAATTCCGGCGGGGTCTTGGTTGATGCAAACGATTTTGTCGTTGGGATTACTACAGCCGTAGTCAGTGGCTCCCAAGGAGTGGGTTTTGCGATCCCATCTGATACGATTATCAGAGAGCTACCTTACCTGATTTCAAGCGGATCTTATGATTTCCACTCTTACTTGGGTATCAGCGGAGTCGACATGAATTATCAACTGGCGAAGGCTACGGGCACCAATTACACCTATGGCGTTCTCATTGAGAATGTTGTTCCCGGTGGACCTGCAAGCCAAGCAGGATTAAAAGTCGGGAGTCAGACGGTGACGATCAACGGTCAACAGTATCTTATCGGAGGCGACGTAATAGTATCCGTAAACGGAACTAAAATCGTGGACAATGACGCCTTAGCAAGTTATCTTGCTCAAAATACGATTTCGGGACAGACCGCAGTACTCGGAGTAATTCGCAATGGTTCAATAGCTGACTTGAATGTAAAGCTGGGCACCCGTCCTTCGATTGGGTAACGAATCTTATTAGTTGAGGTCTAGCAACGAATAAATCTCAAATGAGAAGCCATTTGGACGCGACCAGCAAATGAACTTCGGAAAAATTGAGATCGGTATCGGTGCAGTTATTATCGTTCTCGGTACTGTTTTTGCACTTCAGGGAGCCGGAATAATTGGTGGTAGCAGTTTGATGGATAACAATTCGACTTTCGTGTTAGTGGGGCCGCTGATCGCAGTCGGTGGTCTGGTTCTCGTGGCGTTCGGGCTCCAGTCGCCCGGGCCAAAGCCGAAAAAGGAGCCCCCCAGCGAAATACCGCCTGTTTAGCTAAGTTACTACATTTCTCTAGAATCAGAAAACGCCGTAGTCAATTTCCAAAAACGACTTTGTCCTTTTGATTTTTCGATCTCCGCAGCACGCTGTACAGAAGTGCTTTCTGGGTATGAAGGCGGTTTTCAGCTTCTTGCCAGATAACAGATTGAGGACCATCAATCACCGAGCTCGTTACCTCTTCCCCTCTGTGAGCGGGCAGACAATGCATGAAAATTGCATCAGGCTTTGCAAGCGACATCAATTCTTCATTTACTTGATATTCGGGTAAAAATTCCTTCAGTCGCTGCACCTTTTCATTGTCCTCTCCCATCGAGACGAAAGTATCCGTTACGACAACATCCGCATTCTTGGCGGCTTCCGAAGCCGATTCGATTATCTCAATCTGCGATCCGCTGAAGCTAGCGTGATAACTCGATTTGTCGATCGATTCCTGGAGCGGGCGATATTTTTTCGGGCATGCCACGGTTAGATTTGCGCCGGAAAGAGCCGCGCCAATTAAGAGAGAGTTGCATACGTTATTTCCATCTCCAATCCATGCAATCGAGAGCCCCTTCAGTTTCTTCTTGAACTGTTTGATAGTCATGAAGTCCGCCAACGTCTGGCACGGATGGTAACGATCGGAGAGCGCGTTAATCACCGGAACGCTCGATTCCTTCGAAAGTATCTCGAGGGTCTCGTGAGAATACACTCTTGCGGAAATTGCCTGACAGTAAAGGGAGAGAACTCTGGCTGTATCTTCCGGTGATTCCCCGCGTGAGAGCTGCATCTCTTTCGAATTAAGAACTACTGCGTGCCCGCCAAGCTCGAACATTGCAACTTCAAACGAAACTCGTGTTCTCGTACTTGGTTTCTCAAACAGCAATGCAAGCGACGTTCCAGGCGCCTGATGAACAAACTTCCTCTGCTGTCTTTCATTTTTCAAAACTTCAGCGAGGTGAAGCAAAGAGCGGAATTCGGAGGGCGAGAGTTCGTCTAACGAAAGTAGATCTTTTGAAAAACTCGACCGAAAGTCGGATGCTTGGCTAGTCATTTCGGGATTACTCCTCGTCCCTTCTTTGCTTTGCCACGGCATTCTGAAATCAGGTCAGTCAATGAAGAAAAAGTCCGTGCGACATCGTCCATACGGATCACGACGATGGTATCGGTGAAACAGCTTACCGTATCCTCTATGTTTACGTGATTTTCAGCAATCTTAGTGTAAATCGTAAGAACTACGCCCGGAGTCCTGACAATCTCTTTTGGACTGTGTACAATGATGGCAGCGAGATCAGATTGCTCATCGAGTATATCGTCGTCGTTGAACTTTTTGTGAATCTCTTCCAGAAGCTTCTGATCAAAAATCATCGTGATCGCTGAGTAACTTTCAGAAACCTGGAGGAACTCTTCCTGATACGTCGCAAGAATATTTCTCGCTGATTCCAGCGCTCTCTTACTCTTGTCGAGATTGAGCTTCGCTACATCTGTCCTGACATTGACAACGCTTCGCCCGAGAACGCTTTCAATACCACCCTCTTCGGATTGATATCTCGGCTTGATCCGCTTCACTGAAGTGATGAGCGAATCGAAATTTACTTTTCGGCCGAGGTCCTTCTCAACCTTTGGCTTAATCAAACGGGCTATGGCAGTATAGTTGGCATACTTTCTACTTAGCGCATCCTGAAGAGAAAGATCGTTGTTTATTACTCCTTTCACCACTTTAGATATCGAAATGGCATTGACCAATATGGGTCATAACTGGCTGTTAACGTTAATTATGACCAGAAGTTATAAAAGCCTATTGCACGGAAATATTTTCACGCGATCAAAGAAAAATTGTCGGATAAAGTTGTTCTCGCTTTCTCGGGCGGTCTAGATACTTCAGTATCCATAAAATGGATCAAGGAAAAGTACGGACTAGATGTTGTAACCTGTACTGTGGATGTAGGTCAGCAGGAAGATCTCTCCGGAATCGGTAAAAAGGCAAAGGAGATTGGTGCTGTAAACCACTATCAACTGGACGCAAAAGAAGAATTTGTTCAGAGATTTGTTTTTCCTAGCGTGAAGGCAAATAGTCTCTACGAGGGATCATATCCCCTAAGTACAGCTCTTGCGAGACCACTTCTTGCTGAGAAGCTAGTTCAAATTGCAGAGAAGGAAGGCGCAGTAGCTGTTGCGCATGGTTGCACTGGGAAGGGAAATGATCAGGTTCGATTCGACGTCACGATCAAAGCCATGAACCCGGATCTGAAGATCATTGCTCCGGTTAGGGAATGGAACATGAACCGCGAAGATGAGATCAAATACGCCCAGAAAAACAACATCCCGATCAAAGTAAACAAGTCGGTCTTTTCAACGGATCAAAACTTGTGGGGTCGTTCTATAGAATCCGGGCCGCTGGAGGATCCTTTCACCGAGCCGCCCGACGAAGCATTTGAATGGTGCGTACCTGCAAAAAATGCACCGGACAAAGCGGAGTACCTGGAGATAGAATTTGAACGCGGAGTTCCGGTCTCTGTCGATGGCAGTTCAACATCTCCAGTAGAAATGATCCAGTACGTCAACCAGAAAGCAGGAATGAATGGTTACGGTGTCGTGGACCACATGGAAGACAGGCTGGTTGGGATAAAATCGAGAGAAGTCTACGAATGTCCGGCAGCTCTTACGTTCATCGGCGCACACAAAGATCTTGAGAAACTTGTGCTTACACGACACGAATTGACGTTCAAATCAAAGGTGGAAGAAGAGTGGTCTTGGCTTGTCTACTCGGGTCTCTGGATGGAACCATCAAGACTTGCACTTGACGCATTTATTGAGACTACTCAGCAAAGAGTGTCTGGTACTGTCAGGCTGAAATTCTACAAGGGTGGAATGCGCGTTGTCGGAAGGAAATCTCCAGAGTCCCTGTATCAACACAAACTCTCAACTTACGACAGAACATCGACCTTCGACCAGAACGCAGCTATTGGTTTCATAGAACTTTGGGGTTTGCCCTCTCGCGTTGCAAACGAAAAACTCTCCCAAGAAGCCGCTAGCAAAGGCACGCCTATTCCGGTGGTAACGACCCCCGGAAAGAAACCATAGCCCGAAAAATACTTTCCAGGTTTTTCGTGGAAAAAAATGCTCGCAGAAGTGAGAGATGGTTATTGTCGATGTTTTCCAGTTTGGAGTTGGTTCCTCCGATGAAAAAACAGAATATTCTTCACAAGGGACGATTGGGCTTGTACTCGAAAGACGCTTCCGAGTACACGTCCTCGATCGACATCGACTCTCGTCTGCTGGATTCTGTAATCAAAATCAATTGCGCTCACGTTCTCATGCTTGCCGAGCAGAAGATAGTGGATAAACGAGTTGCCGGTGAAATACTGGAAGCCCTTTCTAAGATCCCACCAAATCTCGAAATGATCGACGATCTCGAAGACGTGCACATGAACGTTGAAAATTTCGTGATTTCGCTGATCGGCATTGAAAACGGAGGCATGGTGAACCTCGCCAAGAGCAGGAACGATCAGGTTGCTACCGCCTTGAGAATGACACTAAGGGACCAATTGGTGGCTATTGGAACCGCAATTGTTTCGCTTGAGAAATCATTGCTCGATCAAGCAACAAAACATGCCGGAACAATTTTTCCAGGGTACACTCACCTTCAAAGAGGTCAGCCCGTCACTCTCGGGCACCAGCTTCTGGCTCATTTTGATTCACTCGACCGTAATTTTGCCAGACTGGTCGATTGTTATCTTCGAGTGGATCTTTCACCGATGGGTGCGGGAGCTCTCGCATCCACTGGATTCAACATTAGTCGCGAGAGAACTGCCGAGCTTTTGGGGTTTGAATCAATTCTGGAGAATTCCCTGGATGCTGTATCTTCAAGGGATTTTGCAACCGAAGCAATCTACGTTTGCGCAGAAACAATGACGGGCCTCAGTCGACTGGCCGAGGAGCTCATCCTCTGGTCAACGAAGGAATTTTCTTTCGCAGAAATGCCTGACGAATTTTCCTCAACCTCCAGCATGATGCCCCAGAAAAAGAATGCAATTGTCCCGGAGATATTTAGGGCGAGAACCAGCCAGGTAATTGGCGATATCGTCGCCGCGATGGGGATAGTGAAATCTCTCCCTTTGAGCTACCATCTGGACCTTCAGGAGCTTACGAGAAATCTATGGAGCGCTACCGACAAGACATCATTTTCAGTATCGATCCTCGCGACCGTGATTCGGGAAACCAGATTCAATTCAATAACTACTGGCGCGGCAATTTCGTCAGATGAGTTTCTTTTCGCGACCGAACTTGCCGACCATCTTGTAGAGAAATTCAAATTGTCCTTCCGCGATGCTCATTCGCGCGTGGCTGCACTGGTAAAGTACAGTTCCGAAAAAGGAAAGGCTGAATTTCAATTTACCAGCCTTGAACCCAGAATAGTTTCCAAGATCCTCGGCGTTTCTCTGAGCCCCGAAGAACTGAAATCGATAGTAGATCCTGCCCTTGTTCTGGCTAGAAGAAAAGCTGTTGGTTCTCCAAACCCAAAACTTGTTCTTGACGCCTGTAGGGCTCGCGCAAAATTGATTACGAAACATGAAGGTACGCTTGATTCTTTCAAACGATCAATTCAGAAATCTAGCGAACTATTGAATTCGGCTTCAAAGAAGATGCTGCTAGCTACTGACGATGACGATGCGAACGTAAAAAGGAAGAAAGTTGGACAGGAGGTGAAAGAGTAGAGAAATGGAAGCAAAATGTTTGGAATGTGATGCAAGAGTTACTGTGGAGGATGACGCAGTAGTAGGTGAGATCGTTACCTGTCCTGATTGTGGAGCAGACTATGAAGTAGCTGCGCTGGATAACGGAACGGTCACGATCAAGATCGCCGAGAGCGTAAAGGAAGACTGGGGAGAATAAAATGTCAGGAGAAAGGAAATCAATCGGAATACTCTTCGACCGCGTGAGGTG
Organism: Nitrososphaerota archaeon; assembly: GCA_013288145.1. Next base: position 9,288 of record JABDCJ010000003.1, read on the forward strand.
GGAGGAGAAAGAACTCGGGCGACAGCTCGAGATACGAGGCCTATCGTATGATATGATCGACGCAAAATCCCAAGTTCTTCCACTCGACGACTCTCAATTTGACTCGCATCCACCGAAAATACTCGTAAGATGCGTGAGTTTCTACCGTGGACTGAATCTGTCTTCTGTTTACGAAGCTCACGGAATCGAAACGATCAACTCGAGCAAGATTCTGGATGTTTGCGGCAACAAGCTCCTGACCAGCCAGGTCCTCGCAAAGAACGGAGTACCCACACCGAGAACTGTTGTTGCATTTTCTTCAGACTCTGCCATGCAGGCGATCGAACAAATTGGTTTTCCCTGCGTGATGAAGCCAATCGTAGGCAGCTGGGGAAGGCAGGTTGTTCCGATCAGGGACAGGGAAACGGCGGAAGCGATGATCGAAATGCGCGAGCAGCTTAGCGATTCAATGCAGACGATATTCTATATTCAAGAAATGATCAAAAGACCTCCAAGAGACATCCGCTGTATCGCTGTCGGAGAAGAAATTGTCGCTGCAGTTTACCGGTACGCTTCCCCTGAAAATTGGAAAACAAACATTGCTCTTGGCGGCCGTTCAGAACCGTGCAAAATAACTCCTGAGCTCGAAGAGACAATTATGAAAACAGTCCGCGTAATCGGCAGTGGGGTCCTCGGCATTGATCTCATGGAAAGACCGGACTCGCAGCTAGTCGTCCACGAAGTAAATGGTACAGTTGAATTCAAGGGAGCGCAATCGGCAACGGATCACAGCATCGCAGGAAGGATGATCGATTATCTTGTGTCTGACAGGTCAAGGTATGAGGGCAGACGCGCGACCCTAAGCGCTTGACTTACTAGATAATTCAAGAACTATAATCAAGATAATGAATCCTGATGTCAACTGAATTTTGAAAAAGTTAGCCGCCTAATCATTCCATCGCCGCGATATGATTTGAGACGTATCTGAGCGTGAGTATAGAATTAGTGGTAAGGAATACAATCGTTTTTGTAATAGCCTTAAAACCGACCCCCCTAGTACAACCCCACGCGCGTGAGTGAAAATGTAATTAGATGGATTCCTTGAGATCCCTCAATTGAACCATTTGTATTATACAAGCTAGCTTGTATTGTACATATTTCTTGCATTGATTTATTATTCCATTTTCGGCGCGATCGCAAGGGGACACGCATTTTGGTACAGAAGAGCTCGTTTCAAGCTCTGTTAGCTAGGGAAGACTATTGCATCATTCGGACTCTAGAAGCTTGGTAAGCCCCATGAAATAATTGAACTTCTCTAATCTCATGACGTAATCGTACGTTAAAGTTCGATACATTCTGAGCCCCTTTTTCCAGCACTGTGGACTCAATCTATAAGGAAAAAGTGTCACCCAGAGAGAAATTTTTAAGGTTTGGAGGGATTTTCCCCACAGATTTGTCTTCAGCCATCGTGGAAACCGAGGCAGAAATCTCCGAACAGCGAATGGTCGGAAGAAACGTCAAGCCTCGCAAGGACCTTCAACTTCTCAAAGGTCAGGGGACTTACACCGACGATTTGAAATTACCAAGCATGCTCTTTGCTGCCTTCCATCGCAGCCCGTACGCTCACGCCCGGATTAGGAATATCGACGTCACTAAGGCGATGGAACTGCCCGGCGTGGCATACGTCCTTACCGGAAGGGAGACAACAAAACAGCTGGTCACCTGGATGGCAAAACCTGGGCTGCGAACTCCCGAGAGACTATCCCTTGCGTCCGACAAAGTTCGATATGCGGGGGAACCGGTTGTTGCAGTAGCGGCAATCAGCCGTGCAATTGCCGAGGACGCTGTTGAACTGATCCAGGTCGATTACGAACCGCTTGACGTTGTGGTGGATGCAGAAAAATCGATGAAAAGCGGTGCCCCACTTCTGTACGAGGATTGGGGTGACAACGTGATCTTTCACGAGGAGATGAAATCTCCTGGAACTGAAGAAGCGTTTCGAGAAGCGGATTTCATCTTCAAGGAAAGGCTGGTCAGCAACAGATACTCTCCAACTCCAATCGAAACTCGGGCAATGCTCGCAAGCTTCGACAGGACCGAAAACCGGCTTACAATATACGCTTCAACGCAATTTCCTCACGCCTTGCGAACATTTCTATCGCAGACTCTAGACTTCCCCGAGAATAGAATACGTGTAATCGCTCCAAAGGTCGGCGGCGGCTTCGGCATAAAATCTGCCGTCTTTCAGGATGAGGTCACAACCGTAATTCTCTCGATGAAGCTCGGCCGCCCGGTAAAGTGGTATGAAGATCGCAAAGAACACTTGATGACTGCGGGCCACGAAAGACAGCAGGTCCACTATGTGGAGTGCGCAATGAAAAAGGATGGGACTCTTCTGGCGGTCAAGGACAGAGCGATTGCAGATTTCGGAGTTTCCGGTACTTTCTGGACTGAAGTGCAGCCCGCGATGCTTACAGTCGCATCCATACCTGGTCCGTACAAGTTGAAGAATTACGATTTCGACCTCTGGTGCGTTGTCACAAACAAAGCACCATGCGGCCCTCACCGTGGATTCGGTAGACCGGTTGCAGCATACGTAATCGAGCGGATGATGGATATTGCAGCGAAAAAACTCAACATGTCGCCTGTTGAAATCCGGATCAAAAACATGATCGATTCACGGGATCTGCCGTGGACTACTCCCATCGGGGTCATCTATGACTCGGGGAACTACAAGGAAGTCCTGCAAAGGACAGTAAAGCTGGCGGGTTACGAAAATCTGCTCGCTGAAAAATCGAAGGCAAGAAGAGACGGAAAATTTCTCGGGATTGGAATTGCTACCTATGTGGAATACACGGCACCAGCGTCATCGCGACTTCAGAGTGCTCTCGGATGGGCTGTTGGAGGATGGGAATCATGTCACCTTTCTGCAGATCCTTCGGGCAAGATAACAGCACAACTCGGTATGGCGGGTCAGGGACAGGCGCATGAAACAGTTTTCGCCCAGGTAATTTCGGATAATTTGGGAGTAAAGTTCGATGACATCCTCGTCGAAGAGGGCGATACACAGCATGCTCCTTACGGATTTGGTGCATGGGCAAGTCGCGGTACAGTTACAACCGGCGGAGCCTGCATAAAGGCATCCAGAAAACTTCGCGACAAGGTACTTCTGATTGCAGCTCACATACTCAAAATTGCTCCCGAAGATCTCGAAATGCGCGACAGCAAAATCTACTCGAGGATAAATCCTGAGAAATCGGTCTCATTCAAGGAAGTAGCTGACACGGCCCTAAGATTTTCCTCGAAACTACCCGAGGGAATGGAGCCTGGTCTGGACGTTATTTCCTTCTACGAGCCTGATGCTCCAACTACCTGCAGCTATGCAACGCACGTTGTTCAGGTCGACGTGGATCCGGAAACCGGAACGGTTCGCCTCTTGAAATATTTCATTGTTGATGACAGCGGCGTTTTGATAAACCCAATGACAGCTCACGGACAAGTCCACGGAGCTCTTGCTCACGGAATCGGTGGCGCGATGTTTGAAGATCTATTCTACGGAGATGATGGTCAACTGCTTTCATCTACTTTCATGGATTATCTACTTCCTACAGCAGGCGAAATGCCAGCAGTTTTTGTTGATTCGATAGAAACGCCCTCGCTCACGCTCGGTGGTTTCAAGGGATTGGGAGAAGGGGCGGCGATTCCGACGGCAGCGGCGATCACAAACGCGATTGACGACGCGCTAAGCGCTTTCAACGTGAAGTTCCTCGAGCTGCCCGTTACACCAGAGAAAATTAGAACGCTCGTATCTCGGGGCATCCCATGAATTGAAGGTGTTCTTACTCTCTAATGGTGTTAGATCCTACCTTGGCCTGTCGTTTCGCATCCTAACTTCGTCATAGTCAACCGTCATATTTTACTAGATAAACATCTAGTAACTTACCCAGAGAGACCTTTTCTTGGCTGACGACAATCGATCCCTAATTGACTCTTACGGAAGAGTCATCAGGAAGTTAAGGCTCTCAGTCATCGACAAGTGTAACTTTCGCTGCAATTTTTGCATGCCTGACCAACCGGAATGGCTGCCTAACGAAGCAGTGCTCACGCCAGTTGAAATCTACAGGGTCGTCGGAATACTTGGCGATCTAGGGGTTGATAGGGTTCGAGTTACCGGCGGCGAGCCCCTTGTGCGAAAAGACGTCGTTGAGCTCATAAGAAATCTATCAATGATTCCGAAGTTAAAACGGCTCGGCATGACTACCAACGGGTACTTTTTGGAAGAAAAGGCAGCTGCATTGAAAGATGCCGGCTTGTTTTCGATCACCGTCAGCCTGCACAGTCTAAAGCAGAGCAGGTTCTTCGGCATTACTAAACGGGACGCGTTCCCAAAAGTCCTCAATGGTATCAAGGCGGCAAAGACAGCGGGATTTGAGAGCGTGAAAATCAATACTGTGATCATTAGAGGATACAACGACGATGAGATAATCGACTTTGCAGAAGCTGCGAGACGCGATGGGTTCGTCGTCCGATTTATCGAATACATGCCATTTGATGGAAAGAAAATGTGGGAAGAGAAGAAAGTGGTAACCGGCGAAGAAATTCTATCGAAGATCTCTTCAAAGTTCGAAGTTGTTCCACTGGAAAGAGAAGCTGGCAGTACATCGATGAACTACAAATTCGTTGACGGTGATGGCGAGTTCGGAATCATAACATCAATATCGAAACCTTTCTGCGGAGATTGCGACCGCATCAGGATGACTGCCGATGGAATGTTTGTTCCATGTCTTTTCAGCAATCAGCAGTTTGATACTGCTTCTCTCCTGAGAGGCGGTGCTTCTGATGCCGAAATATCTGAATTTTTCAAGACCAGCCTGAAGTTGAAATCGCCGGGAGTTGAGCAGATGATAAAACAAAATCAGGCATTGCATCACGTCCGTCCCATGTACGTTACCGGCGGCTAATTTTCGTTAAAACTCTGGATTGCATGTCCAAGCTGATCGATTGGTGGAAACTAATAGGAAGAAAATTGCCTGCCTAGTGCTTGCTGCGGGCTCCTCAGTCAGGTTTGGCGGTCCCAAGCAGCTGGCCGATCTTGGCGGCAAGAGTCTGATCCAGATCGCGATCGACGAGGCTAATTCATCCTCTGCTGATTACGTATTCGTCGTACTTGGAAAAAGCTCGTCGGAAATTCTCGAGAATTTGCGACTCGAGAATGCTCAGGTTGTATTCAACAAGGATTTCGAGCAGGGAATCGCCAGTTCAATCAAATGCGGCGTGTCAAATATTCCCGATGATTGTGCAGGAATGATCATCATGGTGGCTGACCAGCCATTCCTCCGCTCTAGGCATCTGAACATGCTGATTCAAGCATTCAAGAAATCCCCTGGAAAAATAGTTGCGTTGTCAAGCAACGGCGAGCCAAGAAATCCTGTGCTCATCCCGATTAAAATGACGCCCGAACTGGAAAAACTGCAGGGTGACCAGGGCGCCAAAACTCTGGTTAACCGAGATCCCAATACCATCTTGCTTGAAGTTCCCGATCCTCGAATTTTCTTCGATGTCGATACGAAAGATTCATTGGTCGAACTTGTAAAACGGGACGAATCTAAATCCGAGGCTTCTAAAAACCGCGACCCTGGAGAAAAATCCAATGGCTCACAATAATGGAAAAACATCAATAGCCGTCTCGCATCGTAAGGATGCTGACGGAATCTGCAGTGGAGCACTCGTCAGCCACCTTACCTGCGCAAAGATCTATCTCACTGATTACGGCGACATGGTTGAAACCCTCTCCGAGATCGGAAAGGCCGATGAATACTACATTTCTGATTTGGGTCTGAACAAGAACACTTTGGGCGGTTTTGTCGAACAAGTAAACCGGCTCTCGCAGTACGGAAAGGTTCACTATTTCGACCACCATCCGATCAATGAGGATTTCCGCTCAAAACTCGTTGCAACGGGAATGGAAATGATTCACTCCGTTGAAGAGTGCGCTTCTGTACTAGTTTTCAGAAAGTATGAGGAAGGATTCAAAGAATCGCCTCAGATGAAGATTGCCGCATGCTGCGGAGCAATCACCGATTACATGGATCTTCAGCCGTACGCGAAGAAGATTATCGCCTCCTTTGACAGACAGTTCTTGCTTTACGAGGCGACAGTTCTTGCGTTCACAATTGCTTCCGTCGGGCGCGGATCTGAGGACAGCAATGAGAAGCTGGTAAAGATTGCGGAGGAAATTGCTTCAGGAAAATTTCCCCATGAACTAGAAAGAGCGTCAGAATATGCCCAGTCGTACGTGGAAAGGTCTGCTGAGCTCATCTCTACTGCAAAGAAATACGGAAAGAAAGTTGAAAACAATTTTGCGTACATGATCACTAAAGAAACGTCAACCGGGAATGTCGCAAACTTTCTAGTCGGGGCATTCAATGTTCCGGTGGGCGTCGCGATCAGAGAAGAACCCGGCTTTTACGAGATTTCAACGCGCTCAATAGAAGAATCAAAACACGACCTCGGAAAAATCCTCGGAAGAATCTCTGTTAGACTAAGCGGTTCAGGTGGTGGTCATCCTCATGCGAGCGGTGCCAGGATCAAACGAGATCAGCTTGAGGAATTCCTAGAATTGCTAAACGCGGAATTGTCTACACCGGTTTAGACCTGGCGTGAAGCTTGCAATCGATTCGAGAACAGTTCGTCTGATCTCTCAGCTTTCCGGATTCGCCATCGTTGCTCTGACAATGGTGGAGATGTTTACTATACCCAAGCAGTACTTCATCTTCGGGAGCATAGTTTCTACGAGTTCAATGACATGTGTTGCATACTTGCTGTCAAATCAAACTGGCGAGAAATTTCGACGAGGTTTATGGCGAATTGCGGTGGGTATTATAGTCGCCTTCATTTTATACGGGATATTCCTTTTTGGAAACCTCGCCGTGACAAACCTGAAGCTCTTCGGAGTTTCTGGAGCAAACGAACAAACAATATACGGTCTTTTTTCAGGAGCGCCAATCCCCCTGCTCGTTTTTGTCTTCGCCCTTGACGCGATTGGTTTCGAGTCGTTCTTTCGGGGAAATCTTCAGACAATTTTTTCCAGGAGAATCGGAATCGGCGCTGTATTTCTTGTAGCGGCCATCGACGCAGCGATTCACCTCTCGACACTGAACCCTCTTTTTCCCGCGACCGTGATCGTGGCAGATTCAATTTGGGGATTGAATTACTCTTTTACCAAGAATATTTACTCGAATATCATCAGCCACTTTCTTTGGGACCTGATGGTATTCCTGATTTTCCCGATCCACTAGGTTTTCTTAGTAAGGCCTAATAACCTTGGGAGTAATGGAGCGTTGAAGCTGCCCAAAAAATTACTTTCTGCGTTTCCAGAAGAGGTAAAGAACTTGCAGAAAGCTTCCAAAGTCGTCGTCCAGGACTACGGAACGAACTGTAAAGACTGCGAGCGGTATCAGAAGCTTGGCGACATTTGCATGATAGAGCACGGAAAGAAATTCCAGTGGGAATATTGCAGAGATTTTGAATCCAGAGTTGTCCTGCCTGACTACAAGGAATTGATGCGCTCCGTCCGGGCTGACCATGCTCTCGAGCGCAAGAGGGAAAAGGATAGGCGGGAAAAGGAAAAACGAAAAAAACAGAAAGAAAGGGAACAGAAAGAAGAGCTTCGAAAAAAGAAACGGAGATCTATGCTCCGGAAGCGAAGGGAGCGCCTGAAAGAGAAACTATTGAAGCAGAATCACAAGGCTAAAAAATCAACAGGCATTCTCCCGGAAGCGAAATCGACAACCGCTAAACCGGCGCGGAGACTAAAGGCAAAACGGACTGAGATTAAACTCTCTAACAACTTAAACCTCGAAGACGCCAAGAACGGCGTCGTCAGCAAGCGCCACGGCGTATCCGGCAAAAGCCCTGATGTCCCTGATGATAAGAGATAGTGCAAGCACGGTCCTCTCAGGGTAACGCGAAATCAACGGACTCGCCGTTTCATAGAGCCTCCTGACCGTTACCATTCTATCGATTATTGTACTTGCAGTAGCGAGGTCTTTTTTGAGAAGCGCGTTTAGAGCATGGTCTTGCATCTCTGTTGTGATTTTTGTCATCTTCTGAATTACTGAAGCGATCTGTTCGTCAAGCCGTTTCTCAATTTCTCCTACGTGCTGCGCTATCCGCATCGCATAGTACGCCATTCTGCCCAGTTCTCTGATCGCGATGATTCTGATAACTACGCTTGATGAATCTCTGATCTTCATCTGGTCCCTGATCTGACGACTCTTAATCGCCTGAAGCGCAAGGCGCATCAATAATCTGTAAAGTTTCGTTGACTGGTCGCCTCTTTCGTAGGCGTCCTGCGCGAGGGAAAGATCTACTTCAACCAACGCATTAATTGCATCCTGAAAAACCGCTTTTGAAGTGGATGCAAATTTTTCGAGGAGAGTATCCAAGTCAAACTTCGACGGGTCTATCAGGTTCTGCAATATGATCCGGTTCGCGTAATCCTCCGAAATTTCGACACCGATTAAACCATCGACGGCCTGCCGCACCCAGCGCTTTTGATCTGGGCTGATCTTGTTCTTCGAGTGGATCTCGGTAATATCGTGCCCCTGTATGTAAGACGCAGTAATGCAAAGCTCCAGCAACTTTTGATCCTTGAATTGCTCGATGTTAATCGAATTACTCTGAGTACTCTGTTTTTTTCCTCTCGTCGCTGAAATCACAATATCATTTTCATCTCGATCGACGTTAAGCAGATCTCCTTTTTGGAGTCCAAGATTTTCAGCCCATTCTTTGGGAATAGTTACAATGAATGTACCGCCGACTGTTGTCTGTAGTTTTCGCACTTCCATTTACCTAAAATTCCACCGTAATCTACACACAGCAAGTAGTTTACGTATTATACATACTTTACGCACACCGTATTTACTCGTATGAACGTCTTGAAAGAGTTCCATACCTCTTTTTATCTGAGCGGTTTGCAACCTTATCGCACCATGATAACCCACCGAGAAAGCTACGTATTCGATACCGAATGCAAGTTCTGCGCCCATGACTCGGAGAGATTGATCTCTGAGGTAAATACAAAGATCTGCCCAGAATGTTACACCTGGATTACAAATTCGGTGGGACTGGTTAATCTGGGAATCAGGCGAGTACCAGAGAATTAGTTTTCTCTAAAATTTTCTGAAAAGATTTTTTTCGTGGAGTGCTTGCTATCTTGAAATTAGAACAAGAAATCGCTGAAGAAAACGAGGACGAATCATTGCGAACCCGATGGGATGGTATCACACGCCCATATTCATTGCACGACGTAGAACGGCTGAAGGGCTCGATGCAGATCGAGTATACCATCGCAAATCATGGAGCGCGTCAACTCTGGAGGCTGTTGAATGAAGAGCCGTACATAGCAACTCTCGGTACTGTGAAGGGTAACCAGGCTGTCCAGGTCGTGCAGGGTGGTCTGAAATCAATCTACGTTAGCGGATGGCAAGTGGCCGCAGACGCAAACTTGTCGGGAAACACGTACCCTGATCAGAGTCTTTACCCGGTTGATAGCGTTCCAAATCTGGTAAGACGGATAAACAAAGCGCTTGAGCGCGCGGATCAAATCCACAGGTCCGAAGGAAAGGATTCAACGAACTGGTTTGTTCCTATAGTAGCTGATGGCGAAGCAGGTTTCGGAGGACCATTAAATGTGTTTGAACTAACAAAACAAATGATTGAGGCTGGTGCCGCCGGTGTTCACTTTGAAGACCAGCTTTCATCGGAGAAAAAGTGCGGACACATGGGAGGAAAGGTCGTGGTTCCAACTAGTCATTTCATTAGGAACTTGATTTCTGCCCGTCTAGCGGCGGACGTCATGGGAGTTCCGACCCTGATAATCGCAAGGACCGATGCGAATGGTGCGTCTTTGATCACAAGCGACATCGATCCTAGAGACCAGCAATTTCTTACTGGAGAGCGGTCTCCTGAAGGCTTCTTCCGAGTAAATTCTGGTCTGGAACCGGCAATTGCAAGAGGACTCGCCTACGCTCCGTACTGCGATATGATATGGTGCGAGACATCAACCCCAAATCTTGAGGAAGCTGAAAAGTTCGCGAATTCTATTCACCGGGATTTTCCGGGCAAGTTTTTGGCTTACAACTGCTCTCCATCGTTCAATTGGCAAAGGAACCTCGGCGTGAGTGAGATCAAATCATTTCAAAAAGAACTCGGTCGGATGGGATACAAATTCCAGTTCATAACTCTGGCTGGCTTCCACTCCTTGAATTACGCAATGTTCGAACTCGCGAGCGACTATTCGAAGGAAGGAATGCCTGCATTTGTGAGACTACAAAACCGTGAATTTGCAGGAGCTGAACATGGCTTTGAATCAATCCAGCACCAGAGGTTTGCAGGTACAGCGTACTTCGACTTGGTTTCGGAAGTGATTACCGGTGGAATCTCGTCCACCACAGCTATGAAGGGGTCGACTGAAGAAGAGCAATTTACCGAAAAGCCAGAGGAAATCATTACCCGAAAGTAGGAAAAAAGGGAGAGAAAGCTCCCTTTCTCCTATTTTTGTTGCTCAAACTTCCGTGTTGATCCGCCAGCTACATTTAAAGCGCAAAGTTGGACTGATGTCAAAAAAGTAATACGTTATGCCGAAGGAAATGAAAAGCTCCGAGCAGTTCCAGAAACTGATTCCAAAAGCGGTTGAGCTTCGTGTCGTCAGACAGAAAGATTTCGTAAAACTAAAACTTCGAACACCCGAGGTGCTTTACACTTTCAGGACAAACGAAGACGAAGCTAACGACATTATCAAAAGTGCAAAAGAAATCGAAGTAGTCGACTTCAGCAAAACGACGAAAGAAAAAGAAAAATCAGACGAGAAAACCGAAGACTCAAAGAAGAAGAAAAAGTAAACTTTTCTAGACGGTGATCTTTGCGCCCACGTCAGGCGCCGCCGTTTCGAACCCAAATCGTTCAGTTATCTCTTTTGCAAAGGTGTCGCAGGTATCACCGTCGCCATGTGTTGCGTAAACCTTGGGTTTTCCCTTCAGCCGCGAGATCATTTCGAACAGTTCTGATCTTCCCGAGTGACCCGAAAAGTCAAAGCGCCTCACCTCTGCTTTAACAGGTACTAGTTTTCCCCCCATTAGTGTCATACCTCTGTCTAACAACGTCCTTCCAGGACTTCCCGGCACTTGAAATGCTACAATTGAAATAGCATTTCTTTGATCCTGAGAGATTGATTGATTGTAAAACACTGAAGCGCCACCCATCAGCATACCTGCGGGTGAAATGATTACAGATGGAGTCTTTACCAATCTCCGTCGCTCACTCCATCCGGAAACGACCTCTAAATTTTCAAGAGCTTTTCGAAAGAGCTCAGGATCGCGCAGAGACTCCTGGTATCTGTAAAGTATCTCGTTTGCCTTTAGCGCCATTCCATCCATTGCAACTTTGTGCCTGAAGTTCTTCGCCCGCAGAAGACAAGCGATCTCCTGCGCGCGTCCCACTGAAAAAGCAGGAACGAGAAGTACACCACCTCGCTCGACCACTTCATTTGCGAACGCGACGAAATCGTTCTCGATTTTCTCTCTCGGTTCATGATCCGCATTCGCGTAAGTGCTTTCAGTGATGACCGCATCAAGCTCTCCGAAATTAGTATCCAATCCAGAGATCAACTGAGAATCGCGGAGGTTAACATCACTTGTATAAAGAAGGCGTCGTCCATCGTTTTCAATTATTATTGTAGTGCCGCCAGGAATGTGCCCGGAACTAGGGAACCTTGCTCTAAACTCCTCGGCAACTTCTCTTTCATCACCGATTGAAACCCTCTCTGTATTCTTTGACATCGTGAGCAAATCGAGGTACTCAAACTGGAGGTAGAAACCTGATAGCTTGATGAAATCCTGGAGCAATAATGTTGAAAGCTCCAGTGATAGTCCAGTAGTAAGTAGCTTAACACCTTCTCGGAGAAAGAATAGAGGTACACCCCCGGAGTGATCCAGGTGGGCGTGGGAGAGTAGTACCGAGTGCACCTCGCGAGGCTTTACGTGCATCGGAAATGACGGGACCTTTCCAGTACTAGCCCCGTAATCTAGTAAGACCTGATTTTTCTTCCCCTTTACGAGAATAGCGGATTTTCCTACTTCTTTTGCTCCGCCGAGAAATGTAACTTCCAAGACCGCCTAAATTCCTGCTCAAAAAATTGCTGCTAACGTGAGACCCGTTTTCTTTCCAGATGTACCAAAAGCTCATGTACGAACTTTCGGCTTCGGACGGAAAATGAGAACCAGTCTGCAAAAACCAAAAATCTCGACATAACCTTAAATTCATTGCTATAGTTTTTTAGTCGCCTGAGGCCGGCTTTTTTTCGGCCCAAAAATTTTCTTTATTGATGATTTCGAAATCATGACCTTCCAAGTTATCCCAAAGACTGCAAAATTCGAAGATACAGTCCTTCTGACTGGTTTTCATGGTATTGGCTACGCGGGATATTGGACGATCAAGTACCTCATTCAAAAATTGGAGGCAAAACGGGTGGCTTTCGTGGATTCCGAATCGGTATCGCCGGTTTCGTCGACTGTTGCCGGGCGACTAGTCACACCTTACGAGTTTTTCCAAGCGCGTGATCTAACTATATTCAAAGTCGAAGTTCCTCCGTACCGGGGGGCCGAGATCGATTTTTTCCGGAATTTCTCAGAGTGGGTCACGAACTCGAAGTTTCGAGAAGTTGCGCTGATCGGAGGACTAGACGCAAGCCTGAGGACCGACGATTCGTCATATAGAATTGTTCATACATCAGCATACACTCCGAACGAACAGCTGAAACAGGCAAAGATTCTGGAAGATGAACAAATCATAGTCGGGCCGGTTGCAATTATGCTCAACTACTTCGAGGCGCACGATTTTCCCGCTTATGCAATTTTGGCTTACTCCAGTACTGAACGAATTGATCCTCGCGCTGCAGTTTCCTCGATCGAGATCCTTTCAAAGTCATATGGGTTCTCCGTTGACGTTGAACCGCTATTGAAAGGCGCTGAAGTGGTAGAGACCGAAATCGCACGACAAGACAAGAAGCTCAGCAAATCTGAGTCTATCTATACTTAGACTTTGATAGTTCTTTCTTGAATGATTTGTAGTTCCGCGAAGTCGTCACTATAGTATTCTTTCTCTTCAAAGAGTAATTGCGCAGTTCTTCGTTGAGCCAGTCGGCGGCAGGATCGCTTCTCTTGACTAGAACATTGATTCTTTTCCAGGCTTTTGAGTTGAGGATTCGGTCTCTTATGGGAAATTTCTCGATATAGTGGGTAATCTGCGATAAAGGAAATACATCGGAAATTTCTGCCGGTATCAGTCCGAAGACTGACGAAGAGTAGCAAACTAGAGTTCTTTCAATATCGACAACTTTCAAAAGCTCTCTAAACAGTTCAGAAGCGAGGAATGGCTTCGTTTTTGTTTCCGGACAGATGACTAGGTAGTCCTTTGAGAAAAGATTTAGACTGGTCACCCGATTCTGATGCCTTACGATCTCAGGTCTCAAAAGATCAAGTTCATCGAAAACGAAAACACCCCTTTCTTTGTATGCGGGGGTTCCGATCTCGATTCCTTCATGGCCAGACTTTATTGCAACACGGAAAGCTTGAAACGCTGCTGGATGGTTTGAACACTTTGCCCTAACGTACTCCCACAACCTTTCCTCCCAGATTGCCTGCTTTGTCTCTCCTATAGAGAGCTTCAGAGCTGCCAAGTTATGCCGGGCTAGCGCGACTACTCGTTCTTTGCGCTCAAGCGACCTAAGCTCTCGCGCGTTCATTCCTGAGCACAATTTGCAGCTACACGGTAGATATTCCAGTTTTTCCAGACGTATCGTGCCGCTGGAGGAAATATACCGGTCATTTTTGGCGTAGAGCATGTAAGAAGCTGAATCGAACATGTCACAACCTAGAGCGATCGCCAAAGGAATGATAAGCGGATGACCGGCTCCAAAAAGATGAAACGGGCGATCTGGTGGAAGGAATGGTTTGCTCGATAGGATCATTTGAATCAAAAGCGGGAAATCATAGCTTTCCATTACTTCAACTGGAGAACCTAGAGCATAACAGCCGTAGTCAAGTTCCGCAGAGGCCTTCGCGCTTTTCATAACAAGATCGAGATATTTTCCTCCCTGAACTGGAAGAGTCCATATCATGTCTTCCCGCGTCCTTGCTTCGAGAGTTTTTCGGGCAGAATCCAGTGTCTCTAAAACCGTGGCGGCCGCAAAACTTTTCGTAACGTTCAGCCCGGTTGGTTTGTCAAGTATAATTGCGATGTCGCTTCCAATCTTTTCTTCAAATTGCGCCATAGCCAGAGGATCTATGTCGACAGAACCAAATTCCAGAACTTGGTATCCTCCGGAGTCAGTCATAACGGCGCCCTCGAAGCCGATTATTTTATGGATTCCTTCATTCGCTCTCTCATTCAACCTTCGGAACGTTGTGTAAGCGTTGGTCATCACAGCCTCGTATCCCATTTGCCTGATGTCCGGACAAGGCACGAGCTGATGTACAGGATGAATGACCGGGAGAAGTGCTGGAGTTTCGATCCGCGCAGTCTTTGTTTCTAATCGGCCGATCCTCCCTGCCATGTCGGTTGATCTGATCTCAAACCGTGGTTTAGACTTCAAATAAATCGCATCGGAACGAAAGAATCAAACAAGAAACCCGAGAATGGAAAAAATTTTTGAAGGTGCCGGAGTTAGTCCGGCAACCACACTACCTTTTACTGTGCTTTGCGCGCAGTTTCTCTGGAGAATTCGTCGAAAATCTGCTTCACTCGCGTCGCAGAGAGCCTGTCTCCACCCTCGACTACGCCCTTCTCGGTCACTTTTATCGAGTCCATGACCATGATGGCGCCAATATCATCACGAACCTTGGTCATTCCCGGAAATGCTCTCGAGAGTCTTTCGTTCAAGGCCCTCAAATCAAAGGGCTTCTCAAGTAGATCTATTTCCTTAACGAATGCACCATTTAGCACAACTCGGATTGTCCCGTCTCCAGTTCCTGCAACTGATCCTAAAATTAGGTTCAGTTTTTCATCAATTCCGATCAAATCCCCATTATACTGCTTACCGTCTCCAGTCTGAACGCTAACTCTTCGCCCGACCATTGACACAATTTCTTCTGAGAAGCGCCGGTTTCCAATATTAGACAAATTCTTTCAACTCTCCAGCAGAAAGACAGAGTAACCGTTCAACTAGACAAAGGTTGATGTTTCCACTCATTTCGGAAGTATCGCGATTGTTTAAGTGATATTAAGTCTTCTCGGTCAGATAGCCGATGACGATTTCTGGGCCAGACTGCTGAAAATCGGTCTTTGTCCTTCTCCCATGGCCTCGGTTTTTATTACGCCGGAACGGAGAGTTTCTCGCACCTCAGTTGAAATGTCCGAGCTGTGGCCATGATTGGGTTTACATGGGCAAACAAAAGAAATTCGCAAACTGCCCCGAATGAGGGTCAAAGATCAGAATCTCTGATCCAAAAGAATGAAATTGATTCTTATCGACTTCTACTAGAATCGCGAAAATTAGTATGTGCTGTTGAAATCTATGCGCATATCTGAGAGTGCTGGTGACGATGCTGTATAGTTCTACTAACTAGTTGGATTCGAATCTCAGAACGATCTCTTTCGTTATTCGTGAATTAAGGAGCACGTTTTATCATTAAGAATTGAATACGGCTGTAATTTTGAAAGACATATGGGGTTTGGCTTTGTTTGAGAAATTAATGCGTAGTTTGGCGTTAATCATTAGATCGCCATACAGTTTTTGTGTGGAATTTCCTGGACTGCCCTAATATTTTGGGGATTGAGGTCCTTCCTGGAAGATCATTTTCCCTTTTGATCGGGCGACCGGGGAACTCACAAAAGACATGGTAAGTCTTCAACAATCGACACACAAACAGCGAAAAAATGCCGGCTGATAAGAAAAAGTGAGACGTAGGGCTTCTTTCGAAGCACTACGAAAGGCCGAATTATGAATGGAGAGAGTTTAGCCGAAAAGGCTAGACAGCCCTTCCAGAGCTTCCTCTTCCTTTTTCTCTTCTTTCTTTTCTTCTTCCGCGGGCTTTGCTGCCGACGCCGGCGCTGCACTTGCAGAAGGAGCCGCCGCTGCGACAGGAGCCGCAGCCGCGTTCTTTAGGGCTTCATCAATGTTAACTTCTCCCAAAGCGGAGACAAGAGCCTTTACCTGAATTTCGTCCGGAGCACCACCTGCCGCCGAAACTACCTTCTTCACATTATCCTCACTAACAGGCTGCTTCAATTTGTGAAGCAAAAGAGCCGCGTAAACGTATTCCATCTTATAGTCGCAACTGGACAAATCCAGTCAAATGGTATTTAAGATTACAGCTTGAGCTTTCGGTTTACCTTGACCTTGAATCCTCAAATGATCCTGGAAGAAAAAACAATTCTTTGAAACTGATGGAATTTACGGTTAGTCAACTTTCAGCAACGTTAAAGACTCATTACCTTGCAATGGGTTTCAATATGCCCAAGCCAAAGAAAGGAGAAATTTATGGTACCTTCAATAACGACATGTGCTTTGAGAGAGGTTTGGAAAAGTTGAAAAAAATTAAGGACATTGATATTGACGTTCTTGACAGTCACACTATCAAAATCCTCCTGAAAAAGAAGGGAGACGAAGCCGCAGAGACTCAAGTCAACGACGCAATCAGAAGTTCAAAGGGTTACGTTGAGGTAGAATTAGAAACAGTGAACGTACTAAATTCTGGTAAGGGAAAGAAAAAGGATGATTCCGGCGTACTCGACACGCCGTTTTACGGCTAGCCTTTCTTTTTGAACTTTGGAAGAGTAATTTCGCCGGTAACGTCTTCGAAAACTACTTCGACTTCATCGCCGATGTGGCTCTCTTTTTCCAAAATATTGCTGTAGATTCTCGGCCCTTCTTCGAGCTCAATCAATCCGATCAGAAATGGAATGTCTGACTGAAACGCGGGTGAGTTGTCGACGACCTGTCTGATGACTGTGTAAGAGTAGACCGTACCCTTTCCTGTCATCTTGCTCCACTTGATCGACTCCCTTTTTCCGCATGAAGGACACCAGGCCTTCGGGTACCAAATCCATTCGTTACAAGATTCACAAAACTGCATCCAGAGCTCATGAGCCTTGCAGTGATCCCAGAAAGGCTTTGTAACCGGGTTTACCTCGGGAAGTGCTTTTTCGTATTTCTTGGACTCGCCAGACACGGACATTTACTCTTTCCCAAAAATCATAGTCATGCTGTCAACAAGGCTGTTTCCGTATGAAATAGCTCCAATACCGGTGGCAACTCCAATTTTCGCGTGTTTTACTTGTCTCTCTCCGCCCTCTCCTCTCAGCTGTCGAATGCTCTCGACAATGTGTACCATACCTCCAGCCATTGCTGGCTGTCCCGAAGAAAGCTGCGCTCCGCCAGTGTTTATTGGAAAATCTCCTGTGACTGAAATATCGTGGTCGCGAACGAACCTTGAACCTTCACCTTTCGCACAGAATCCTGCATCCTCGATCTGCATGAGTACGGCAATGGTATAATCGTCATATGGCTGGAAAAAATCTACCTCGGATCTTTTCACTCCACTTTCTTCAAAAGCTTTCTTTGCAGAGTCAGCAATTCCGAGATATGTGATATCCGGTCTGAGCATGGAACCTTGAAAAAAATTATCTGATTCAGCCATTCCCAGAATTTTAACTGCGTGATCGCTCAATCCGAGACTCTTTGCCTTTTCATTTGAAGCTACGATGAAACCAAGACCTCCGTTAACCTGAATGCAGGCATCGAAGATTCTAATGGGATCTGAAATCATTCGAGAGTCCAAGTACTGTTCCAAAGTAAGGGGGGTCTTGAGGTACGCGTTAGGATTTTTCATCGCGTGACTTCGCTGCGTAACAGCGATCTTTCCCAGATCTTCTGCGGTCGTGCCGTATTGATGCATGTGTCGACGCAAGATGAAAGCAAATTGGCTGTTTGGCCCCATCATGCCAAACGGTTTTTGCAAATCAGTTTCGTACCTCCAGGTTCTTACCGCGCCTGGCGTCGTAATATTCATCGGCGTGTCAGCACCCAGACAGAGAACTAGATCAACAACACCCGTAGTGACTGCCATTCCTGCCTGGTAAAGAAGCGAAGCACCTCCCATTCCTCCCGCATCGGAGCGCAGCGTCAGAGATGGCGAAAATCCAAGATCCTGAACGACTTCGGGAGAATAAATCTCGGAGTGGGGATAAGCAGCGCCGGTAACAGCCAATCCCTGTCCGTCGAAGTCTTTTTTCTCTAGTACGGCATCTTGAAGGGCGAGTTCAGCCGCCCAAGCGAAGTATTCCTGAATTGACAGTTTTGTCTCTCCCTTGTCGACTCTTGCTCTACTCACAGGAGTCTCGCCAAAACCGATGATCGAAAATCCTTCGCTCAGAAAAATGACCTTGAAAACGTGCCGACTCTTCCGTTATTGAATTTTAGGATTGGTTTGCAAGGGAGGATTTCTTGGCCATTAGAGGAATTCTGATAAAAGCAAATTGCGGATAATCAATTCTGGTTTTAGCGCAAACAAAATGACCGCAACCGTGCCGCAGGAAAAAAAACTCCGGACCGACAGGAAAAATCCGGGCATTGGCTCGCGAATTAGGATCAAAGAAGATTACCGTCACATCAGAGGGGCAGGCAATTTTGTGGATGATCTAAAGCTTAGTGACATGGCGTTCGCTTCAATATTACGCAGCCCATACGCACATGCAAAAATCAAGAAAATCGACTACGAAGAGGCGCTCAAAGTTCCTGGCGTTCTAGACATACTAACTTCAGAGGACGTTGTCAGGATGTCTGATCCTCTCCCCCAAATGACTGTTCCACCTGCTTCGAATTTGAAGGATTATCCAATCGCGGTCGGTAAGGTTAGGTTTGTTGGAGAACCAGTTGCCGTTGTAATTGCAGAGAGCCGGTACATCGCCGAGGACGCGGTAGAATTGATCAACGTCGAATACGAACTTTTGGATCCGGTGCTGGATGCTCGAGTTGCATTTTCATCTAACGATAGTTTGATCCATGAGGCTGTGGGTTCTAACATAATGGCTCACATCAATTACGATTATGGCAACGTTGAGAAAGCGATCAATGAAGCTGACCGAATTATTAGGGCGAAGATCCACTTTCATCGCTTCAGTTCAACGCCTCTCGAGCCAAACGCGGCTTTGGCTGATTACAATGCGAAAGATGGTTCACTGACCGTGTGGTGTAATAATCAAGAACCGTCCTTTATGCTGCCCCAGTTTAACAGCGCTCTCCGGCTCCCCTATGACAAGATGCGTTTCATAACGATGGACATCGGCGGTGGTTTCGGTTGCAAGATTGTGAACTATTCCTACGTAATACTTGCTGCACTTGCCTCCATGAAAGTTGGAAGACCAGTCAATTGGATCGAATCTAGATCCGAGCATCTCCTCGCCGGAAGCCACGGCGCCGAGAGGATCTTCGACGTTGAAGTTCCGGTGAAGAACGACGGCCGAGTGCTTGGACTCAATATTTTTAGTATAGACGACGATGGTGCATATGCTAGACACGAACCTGCGGGTTTGACAGTATGGGCACAGGTCGTGCCCGGCGCGTACAAGATTAAGAATGTAAGGAACGACATGTACGCAGTCTTTACTAACAAATGCCCTGCCGGTCCAAACAGAGGGTTTGCTAGGGCCCCTCATCTATTCATGATCGAAAGGGTCATGGATCTAGTCGCGAAAGAGCTCTCCCTGGATCCCTCGGAAGTCAGGATTCGTAACTATGTCACTAGACAAGATCAACCTTACACAACTCCCAACGGTTGCGTCTACGATGACGGCGACTATCCTCGCAGTCTTCAGATGGTACTGGATTCTCTGGATTACAGTGGGTGGAGGATAAAACAGTCCGCACTGCGAAAGGAAGGAAGGTACATCGGAATTGGCATCGCTACGACCCTTGATTCAGGCGCGCCGAATTTTGGCCAGGTAAAGATGCTCAATCCCCGACTCCCGCTCATAGGAAACACCGAAGCTTGTCTTTTGCAGCTCACGCCAGATGGAAGATTTGTCGTGAAGCTCGGCACAGTTCCTCAAGGTCAGAGCCATGAAACCGTTTCCTCCCAGATAATTTCGGAAGTTTTTGATGTTCCAGTTGAATTGGTGAACGTCGCTACAGGCTTCGATTCCGTCTCTCATCCATACACCATGCACTCCGGAACTTATGGAAGCAGATACGCTGCTATGGGAGGAGGTGCGGTTAACCTTGCCGCTTTAAAGCTCCGGGACAAGGTCCTGAAAATCGGAGCGCATCTTCTCGAGGAACATCTCGAGAGTGTCGAACTTGTAAATGGCACTGTTCAGTCGAAGCTCGATCCAGCGAAGAACATTACGCTAAAGCGGCTTGCTAGGACAGCTTATGGGATGCCAGCGATGCTACCGCCAGGAGTCGAGGGAGGACTTTGGTCGTTGGAGGTATACTATAACGGACTGGAAGCTCCTGATGAAAAGAAAATAGGCAATCTTGCTCTGACGTATTCCTATCAGACTCACGGTGTTGTCGGAGAATTAGATCCCGAAACCGGCAAATTCAAGATACTGAAGTATGCAATCGCGGATGATGCCGGAAAAATAATCAATCCGCTTGTAGTCGATGGCCAGGTGCACGGCGCAGCCATACACGGGATCGCAGCTGCATTATTCGAGGAGTACAAGTACACTGATGACGGGCAGCTCGAGTCTTCTACCTTCATTGATTATCTGGCGCCAGTTGCGGTGGACGTTCCGGATCTGGAGCTGCACCACTTCGAGATACCATCTCCATTCGCGCCGCTTGGAGCAAAGGGGATGGGAGAAGGAGGCGGAACTGCACACGTCGCAGTGATAAATGCGATTAATGATGCACTTAGTTCATTCGATGTACAGCTGACAAGATCAATCGCTCCTCCTGAAGAAGTCTACAACCTGATTCATAACAGATCGTAGATCTTTTTTTGGAATTTTTCTGGGTTTACTCACCCGTGAAGACGGGTTCTCGCCGGTTATCTTTGAAGAATGCATTGATTCCCTCCTTGAGATCTTTGGAATGAAATAGTTCAATTGATTCTCTGAGCTGATACTCCATCGCGTCATCCAGAGGCATCTCGGAGCCGAAATTCACACACGCCTTCGCAGCCCCTATGGCAAGAGGAGCTCGCTTCGCAATCCGTGTAGCGAGTGAGATTGCCTCATCGATTAGTTTGTCGGGCGGAACGACTTTGTTTACAATTCCGATTGTCTGGGCCTCAGCTGCACTGATTCTATCGCCGGTGAACAAGAGTTCCTTTGCCTTGAATCTGCCGACGACCCTGGGCAACCTGATCGTAATTCCGGCACCGGGAGATACTCCGATTCCAGTTTCCGGAAGCGCAAAGCTTGCATCTTCAGCTGCGATAATGATGTCGCAGGCCTGGATCAGTTCAATATTTGCAAACCCGTTTACTGCGGCAATGATCGGTTTTCGAAGTTTTTCCATGTCCCTCCATAGCTCAAGGTTTTCTCGCTGGAATCTTTCGGTTTGCTCAATCGTGTTTGTAAGGAACTCGGAGGTATCTCCACCTGCGCAATAGGACTTACCCTTTGCAGCCATTATCACTGCGCGGATCGCTCTGTCTTGAGAGATATCTCTGTAGGCACGCCTAAACTCCTGAACCATGTTGTAAGTTACGGCGTTTCTTTTTTCCGGACGATTGTAGTATAGAATTGCGATTGGGTCTTTGTGCTCGAATATGATTTCCCGGTATTCCCTTTCTTGCGAGGACTGCATTTTTCTTCCCTGCTCTTCTGAATATTTGAATTCAGGCCGTCATCAGACGATATAAACGGTTAGAAAAAGCTGGGAATCATGTGAGAAAGTCCACTACTGAAGTTCTTTTCTGATGTTTCTCAATACAGCGGAGAACATCGAACTAGTTAGCTTTCCAGTGTTAGTGTTTCTCGGACTGGGATGAAACGATCCAAAGACAACTGGAAAGTCCTCGGCAAATCGGTACTTCTGGCCGTGTTGAAATTTGAATGTTCCTTTGGTTTTGTGATACTTTCTTGAAAATCCAAGGACGGAATCAAAAGCGACTTTTCCCAAGACTAAAATCGCCTTGCAATTTCTTAGGAGAACTAGCTCTTGTTCGAAATATCTTTCGCAAGTTGCGATCTCCTGTCTTGTTGGCTTGTTATCCGGAGGAACGCATCGCACTGCTGCTGTAATGTAGCAATCCTTGTAGAGCAGTCCGTCGTCTCTACTTTCTGAAGTGGGCTGGTTTGCAAAACCAGCTTCATAGAGATGCCTTACGAGAAATTTCGCGCTGCTGTCTCCGGTGAATACGCGACCGGTTCTGTTTCCGCCATGTGCGGCTGGTGCGAGGCCAACGATCACGAGGCTGGCATCGGGGTCGCCGAAACCAGGAACAGGTTTGCCCCAATATTCGAAATCCGCAAACTGTCTCCTTTTCTCTTTGGAGATTCTTTCTCGAAACTCAACCAGCCTGGGACATTTTCTGCAATTCACGATTTCCTCAGAAATCATTTGAAGTTGAGTAGTCATTCGTAAATCATCTTCTTAATTCCAACTTCGACATTCAACCCTGACAAATCACAGATTGCTCCGTAAACGATACCTGGCGAATAGAGCTTGCTTCCTCGCCATATTTGGTTATTCTGATAATATATTGCCTCAGTCTGTGCGCTTCTACGAACGGCGTTGAGCTTCAAGTCTTCGACTTTTTATGACTCCTTTACGCACTAGACAGATAGACGCTGCTAAGACGAAGTTATTCCCCGACCTAGGGGAACCATCGAGAGTGTTGTTTTTAATCAGGTTCTCATAACTGGCAGTTCTGTTCAGCCGGAAAAAAGCTCTTTGGAGGATGTTGCTCGAGAACAGATGTGTGCGCACAAATGGACTGAGGGACAACTAAAGCAACAGGCGAAAAACGCTGTATATCGCCACTTTGACGCGGCAAAGACAAGAGATTTTGGCCCTCTCGCTGCCATGCACTGTGGAGAGGACGATCTATTTTCAAAGTTTGACTATTCAACCCCGCTCAAGAAGCAGGATTATTCCCAAGCTGTTATGCACGAAGAAGTTGCCTACTCCAATATTACCGATTTTAATTACAAGATTGACGACCTCAGAATAGACCTCCCCACACCGGAAGTCGCGATAGCAACCTTTCATCTCGAGACCGGAGGATTGTTTGTAAACGACTATCGCTTCGAAGGCAGTCCGGCAAGGACCAGTCTGCGCGCGACGATGGTCTTCCTCTGGAAGGATGATCATTGGTTGATAATCCACGAACACTTTTCGAGCTTTCCTGACGAACCGAGTAAGCCTCCAGCGAAGCCGGCGTCGTCTCTAAAGAGTGCGAGAACTTAATTACGCTAGAAACTACTCGGAAATCTTCCGGATAGAGATAGCATGCCATATGTCGATTACCGCGGAATAACAGTTCAGCCGGTTGAAGAATACATTTACAGCCTGTTGCGTCCCCGGGATGAAGTACTTACTAGACTAGAGGATGACGCGGAGAAAAACAACGTCCCTATAGTCGGACCTCTTGTCGGCAATTTTCTTTCGCTCTTAGCAACAAGTTGCAAGGCAAGAAATATTCTCGAGATCGGAACTGCCACCGGCTACTCTGGAATATGGCTCGGCAGGATAGCTAAGAAAAACGGGGGGAAACTAGTTACGGTTGAAGCAGATCCGTCAAGAATCAAAATTGCTTCGAATAGTTTCAAGGATGCGGGAATCTCCGACTCGGTTGAAATTGTACACGGTGACGCGAGGAAAGAAGTGCCGAAGATAGTAAATCAAGCCTTGGGAAGTTTTGATATCGCGTTCATCGATGTCGGAGAAAAATCTCTCTACATCGACCTACTCGAAGACTGCGTGAAGTCAATCAGGAATGGAGGGTTTCTGATAGCAGACAATACCTTGTGGAAGGCCCGCGTCGTTGCGCCGTCGACCGACAAAGATGCGCAGAGTTTGAGAGAGTTTAACAAGAAAGTGTTCGCTGATTCGAGACTGCTTCCTTCGTTGATTCCGATCAGAGATGGCGTTACAATCGCTCTGAAAGTTGCTGAAAACTAGCTAGAAATGGCGCAATTTCTTTTAAGCGCTCGAAATTAGGATCGAAAATCCCCTCAAGAGGGGTCGTGGTGTAGCTTGGTTAACATGCGAGCCTCGGGTTTCTCATAAAACGAGAGCGCTCGTGACCGCCGGTTCAAATCCGGCCGACCCCAGACTGATCATTTTCTCAAATATCCTCGGCATTCCGATTTGCAGCTAGCGAGATCTAGTTCCGTCGCAATAGAGCTTGTTTCAAGCTCTCCTGTACAGAAAACTGGGCCACTGCGCGATCGCGCCGAAAATGACATAATAAAGCAAATGAACCCAGAATCCACAAGAACGGGATTACTTTCGCACGCTCCCGGATGGGTTGACCAAAGGGGGGTCGGTTTTAAAGCAACTATAAAATCATAATGACATACTCGAATTGCGTTTAAAGTAGGGTTCTACCGGATCTGTCAAATTATGTTTGCACGCACGCGCGTGGGGTTGTACTAGGGGGGTCGGGTTTAAGGCTATTACAAAAACGATTGGGTATTTGAAAAGCTTAGGATGAAATTCGAATTCTGGTTCCAAACCAAAATCTCAACAAATCGCTATTTCATTCGCGTGTCTGAAGAGATTTCAGAGGCCTATTGAGCAGGTGGGTCGGATCAAATCTGCGCAGAAATAGCGTCAGTTTACCTTCTTTCAGTATGAAAAGAGAACCATAAATACCGAAATACAAACGGAAATTGCATGCCTTACAAAGGTCTCAACACAAAAGCAGTTCACGCTGGTCAGGAAGATCCTGATCCGACAACAGGCGCGAGAGCAGTTCCCATTTACCAAACGACTTCGTTTGTGTTCAAGAGCACTGACCACGCCGCGAATCTATTTGCACTGAAAGAGTTCGGAAATATCTATACGAGGATCGGGAATCCGACTACCGATGTTTTTGAGCGGAGGATCGCAGCAATTGAAGGAGGTAGTGGAGCACTGGCCGTTTCATCGGGACAAGCAGCTCAAGCTCTTGCTTTCCTTGCAATCACCCAGATAGGAGATGAAATCGTATCCGCGGACAACCTCTACGGAGGAACCTACGAGCAATTCCATTACACCTTCCCAAAACTCGGGAGAACTGTAAAGTTTGTAGAATCGACCAAACCGGAAGAATTCAAGAAAGCAATTACACCGAAAACTAGGGCGATTTATGCGGAGACTGTTGGAAATCCGAAACTCGACGTGCCCGACTTTGAAGCTCTCGCAAAGATAGCGCATGACGCTGGCATTCCATTTGTCGTCGATAATACTATCGGCGTCGGTATCGTCAGACCTTTCGATTTTGGCGTGGACATTATTGTTTCTTCTGCGACAAAGTACATCGGAGGACACGGGAACTCTATTGGAGGAGTTATCGTTGATTCCGGAAAATTCAATTACGGCAATGGCAAATTTCCAGAATTTACCGAGCCAGATCCAACATACCACGGTCTAAAACTATGGGAGACTTTCGGAAACTTTCCGGGATTAGGTAACGTTGCATTCATAATCAAGGTGAGAGTGCAATTGCTCAGAGATCTGGGACCTTGCATGAGTCCCTTCAACTCTTTCCTGTTTTTGCAGGGACTCGAGACTCTTGGGTTGAGGCAGGAGAGGCAGTCGGAGAATGCATTAAAGACTGCGCAGTTTCTAAAATCTCATCCATCTGTCTCCTGGGTCAACTATCCTGGTCTGGAAGATCATCAAACTCATGCGCTAGCTGCAAAGTACCTGAATGGGCGCTATGGCGGAATCGTGGGCTTTGGAATCAAGGGAGGCGCGCCCGCGGGCAAGAAATTCATCAACTCAGTCAAACTATTCTCGCACCTTGCAAACATTGGAGACTCCAAGAGCCTAGTCATTCACCCGGCGACGACGACCCATCAGCAGCTTACCAAAGAGGAACAGGAGGCAACTGGAGTTACCGAGGATTACGTCCGATTGTCGATCGGAATTGAAGACTTTGAGGATATCAGGGACGACCTAGATCAGGCACTGAAAGCTGCAACGCAGTGAGGAATAGGCTAAAGCGATAAGGTTAGATTCTTTCATCGCAAGATTGGGTGGGTAACTGTCTTGGAGTGCCTCACTTGAAGCATGGTAGATCAGGCCCATTCCATTCTCCAGAATATGACGAGCTACTTCACTTTCGCAAATCCTCCGAATGAACTAACGCTTGAAAGTGGAGAGACTATTGGTCCGATAACGCTTGCATTCGAGACTTATGGAGATCTGAACAGCTCCAAGTCGAATGCCATTCTCGTACTTCATGCTCTTTCGGGAGACGCGCACGCTTCTAGCTTGGGCGTGCCCAATGCAAATCCCGGTTGGTGGGACACGATAATTGGACCCGGTAAGGCTATTGACACTGAAAAGTACTATGTTATTTGCTCTAACGTACTCGGCGGTTGCAGAGGCTCTACTGGGCCTTCTTCAATCAATCCAAAAACCGGAAAACCCTACGGTTCGGAATTTCCAATAATAACTATTCATGATATGGTGAATGCCCAGCGCTTTCTGATCGACCATTTGGGAGTAGAGAAGCTGTTCTCTGTTGTTGGTGGATCGATGGGAGGGATGCAGGTTCTGCAATGGATGGTTTCGTATCCTGAGAGAATTCGATCTGGAATTCCGATCGCGACTACGATGAAACACTCGCCCCAACAAATCGCTCTGGACGAGGTTGGCAGGCAATCGATCATTGCCGATCCAAATTGGATGGGAGGCAACTACTATGGCCACGCGTTGCCAGCGAAGGGGCTAGCTGTTGCCCGAATGGTAGGACACATCACATACATGAGTGATGTTTCGATGAACGAAAAATTCGGGAGAAGGATCAGAAAGGCTTCTAAAGAATCAAAGTTCGAGCCGGTCTTTGAAGTTGAAAAATATCTAGAATATCGCGGCGACGATTTTGTGAAGCGATTCGATGCCAACTCATATCTCTACATAACAAAGGCTATGGATTACTTTGACATCTTGGACTCGAAGAGCATTGACGATGTTTTCAAAGGCGTCCGGGCGAAAGTCATGGTGATTGCATTCAAGTCCGATTGGTTATATCCTGCTTACCAGTCCAAGGAGATAGTTAGGGCGTGTAAGTTGGCGGGGCTCGAAACAACTTATGTGGAAGTCAATTCATCTTACGGACATGATGCCTTCCTCTTGAGGGTTGATGAGGAGACTCATCTAATTAGGCACTTTTTGAATTCTGTTCCCGACGGTAACAATGCTAAAGGAACTTTGGTAAATGAAGCTCGAGCACAAAATAATCGTTGATTGGGTCAACGAGGGCTCGAGCGTCTTAGATCTTGGCTGCGGAGACGGAGAGCTACTTTCGCTTCTTGTGAAGGAGAAGAAAGTGCATGCGCAAGGTACTGAAATCGATGAACAGGCTATTTACAAATGTGTTGCAAAAGGTCTCAGCGTTTATCATGAGGACATCGATGCAGGTCTTTCGGGATATCCAGACGGATCTTTCGATTTCGTGATACTCAGCGAGAGTCTTCAACAAACAAAGCGGCCTGACTACGTGTTGGGCGAGGCCCTGCGCGTCGGGAGGAAACTTGTGGTGAGTTTTCCCAATTTTGGTCGATACACCGTGCGGTTTCAAATTCTCTTCGGCGGGAAGGTTCCGGTAACACCTGCGCTTCCTTTTGAATGGTTCGAAACTCCAAATTTGCATTTCTTGAGCATTTCAAACTTTTTCGATTATTGCAAGATGAGAAATATCAGGGTCGAAGATTCAACTTACATAACAAATGGGAGGAAAGTAAAGTTTCTTCCGAACCTATTAGCGGAGACAGCGATATTCCTTCTGACGAAAGACAATCCTAAGAGCAAGTCCGCCTGAGCGCAACACCTGCTGGGTACCAGAAAGTTTCCGAAGATAATCTGCTGCACGAAGATTACAGGACTGCCTCTAAAAATCCTGGCTATGGGCTGAAAAGTTAAGGCAGTGGGATTGAGAGGATTCGGCCAACGTATAGTCTCAATAGTTTAGTTATTGATTTTTTGCAGATCGCAAGCCATTCATATTTTGAATAGCTAGTCATGCGCCAGCATGCTTCTCTGCGACAGATGCAAGAAACCGATTGTGGGGGAATCCAAGAAGCTCCTGGACGTGTGCCCCGACTGTTACTTCCAGGTCATGAGCTACATTTCAACCGGGAATGCAAACGTGGGAATTACCCAGGCAAGAGTGATCGGGAGACTCGGAAGAAGGTTTACTTCAAAACTTTTTCTTGCCTTGGTTTTACTTGTCATACTTTTGACGATATCCAGTGGTGTTGCAATCTCTACTTATACGCAATACCAGGCTCCCCTCCAAAACGAACATCAGCTAGTCAACGCTCTTTCAGGAAATCTTACCCAAGAACAAAGCATCGTTCAGGCTGCAGCCACAGTTATCCTGAAGTACAAGGCCCAGATCGCAAATCTCTCGTCACAAGTGGCGGCACTGAGTCAATCTGCCGCTAGTGATCGGAGCAACATAAGTTCTCTAGAGGGAATCGTAGCATCTCTAAAGACCCAAAGTAATTCCCTTGAGAACACAGTTTCGGTCTTGCAAAATAATATCACGCAGTTGAAAGAAAAAGGCAGTAATTTTCTCATCTGGGACGTTCCGGT
This sequence comes from Nitrososphaerota archaeon, assembly GCA_013288145.1. Next base: position 38,032 of record JABDCJ010000003.1, read on the forward strand.
GAACGCAAGCTCCGGATATTTCCTCTTCGAAACGGTTCCAGATACATTTGACTACCATGATAACTTCTCTTCGACGGTGCCAGTTGACGTTTATTATTTCAACAGCTCCCAGTTTGTCCAATGGTATTCTCACCAAAAAATTTCCGGCAGTTACGTGAACTTTACCGGAACCGAGAGGCAATCCGATACTTTCAAACTTGGAGAAGGTTGCGGCGGTTATGTGGTAATCTACTCCTTTGAATCCACCGGAACTATATTTCCCAATGTCTCGGCTACCTATTACCCAGCTCCAAAGTCGACTGGCTCCTGCTCGCGATGACGGGAAGTAGAAAGAAACGTTTAGATGATCAAACCGTAACTTCGGTTGATCCGGTTCCGCCTGCGTCAGGAATTCACAAACCTGAATGGACACTCTGTTATTGAAATTAGTTACAATACCCGTTCTGATCGCGACGGCAAGCCTCGCTGGGCGGCGGTGGGGAACTGCGATAAGCGGGTGGCTAGTCGGGCTACCCTTTACATCTGCTCCCATACTTTTCTTTATTGCCCTAGATCAAGGGCTTTCATTTGCGACCGCGACTTCAGTTTCCGTTTTGGCAGGCGGGGTCTCGGGAATTGCGTTTGCCCTAACTTATGGGTGGTTTGCCACAAATCGAAGACAGGGATGGCTCATCTGTCTCTCTGCAGGATATCTCTCTTTTCTCGTTATAACAGCGATACTGCAATTTGTCTTTCTTCCCTCCTTCGTTGTGTTTTTGGGATTCATTTCAATTCTCATATTATCAATCAGAATCTTCCCAAAATCTCAGCCAGATAATTCGACTTTTCATTACCCAAAATGGGATCTTCCGGCCAGAATGATAACGGCCACTATGTTTGTAATTGTCGTGACTGGGGCCGCTCCTCTACTTGGTCCTCGGTTGAGCGGACTTGTTACACCATTCCCGATCTTTACTTCGATAATGGCAGTTTTCAGTCAAAAGACCTCAGGAATTCCTTCAGCAGTTAATCTCCTTCGAGGTCTACTTTATGGTCTTTTTGCATTTGCCACTTTTTCCCTTACAGTCTCAATTTTTCTTGAGACTCTTGGATTGCTTGTGACCTTTCTTCTCGCAATCAGCGCCTCCTTGACAGTTCAAGGTATCACTTTGATCCTTTTGAGAAAGTGGAGCGCGAGGTCGGTCTATCAAAAGGATATCTCTACTTGGAAGTAGGATTAAACCCAGAATCGAAAAATTACAAGAAGCTCTGTCGATAGAGGACTATGTTGAGAGGTTGCCTGAAGACTAAAATCAGCTTTGATCTCCAGACGGAATCTGATGACAGCAAAGAACACTGCGGTAATTTTTGGGAAGATCCTTGCTACAGTTGACGGTTCTGGATTCGCCGAGATTGCAGGGTATACAGCCGCGGATCTCGCCAAGAAATATTCTGCGTCATTGGCGATTCTCTACGTTGCAAAATACCCGAAAAACCTTCTAGGAGTGAGCTCAAGTCATACTGTCGAAGTTGGTCTTCCGCTTTCTGATCCGCTTACAGATCGCCTAAAACAGGAGGCCTCTGCTTCGATGGATCGGATCGGCGAGTATGCGAGAAACCTAGACGTAGAAGCGAACCAGGAAATCATAGATACGTCATCGTCCATTGTAGGAACCATCATGGACTATGTATATCGTAACAACATGGACCTGATTGTAACGGGAAGCAGAGGAACAAATACGTTCAAGACTGAACTGATCGGAAGTGTCTCCGAGGGGATTTTTCAAGGAGCACGGTGTGCAGTGATGATAGTAAGGCGAACTTTCTAATTTCTTGTTGAAAGAAATTGAATTGTTTCGGCCAGTCTTTGCTTAGCCGATGAATTCTCATTAAGCTTCGAAAGAGAAGCTTCGGCTTTTGTTACAAATTTCGATGCTTCTGCCCTGCAATATTTATCAGCACCATAATGGAGAATCAGGGACTTTGTCCTCTCTGCTTCATTCGTCGAGATTGGACTATGGCTGACTAACGTCGTTTTGAGAAAATCACGATCAGCTTGATCAGCTTTTTGAAGACAAGCAATGATCGGGAGGCTGATTTTGCGGTTTCTTAGGTCTGTCATCGATGGTTTTCCCATTTGATCTGCTTCTCCAAGATAATCTTGCAGGTCATCCAAGATTTGGTACGCGGCCCCTAGGGATTCGCCAAATGAATAAGCAGCTTCGAAAACTAATGAGTCAAACTCCTTCATTCCAACCAGAGCTCCGCTGGCCGAGGCCGCTCCAACCAGCGCGCCAGTTTTCATCGTTATCATCTTCTCATAGATGGGCACTGATACCTCGGACATTTGAGACATCTCGAGATCTAGGAACTCGCCTCTTGCGGTAAGGCGACCGCAATTTCCTAGTAGGTCAAGGAGTCTTGCGACGAGAATCGAATCTTCACTCAACCTCGCACTTTTTGCGATGAACGTAGGAGCATAGAATAGTAGTGCGTTTGAGACGAGTAAGGCTCTAGGGATCCCATATTTTACGGAGAGCGTATTACTTCCATGTTTTTCACGGGATTCATCAATGATATCGTCTTCGACTAGAGCCGCGGCATGAGCTACCTCGTACGCCGCGGCGATTGGAACAGCACTGAGATAATCACCAGAGATTGCTTCGCACCAGAGCATTGCAATAACGGCTCGTGTCCTATGACTGCCAGACACCGAATCGAGAATTAGCTGATCAAATACTGTAGATTCTTCACCGCATACCGAAAGTATCTCGGCATTGATCGCATCAATGTATTCAATCGACCAAGAGAGACCAGGAGCCGAGACGCTTTCAGTCAATTCGAGTATAAGCTGCAGAAAAGAGTACAAAAGTAAACCTGAAAGTCGCGGATAAATCCTATCTCAGAGATAGGGATTGATTTTAGGAGATCACGCAAAACAGAATAAGCGGGCCGTGGCACAATTTGCCACAGATGTTTCAAGAAGAGAAGAAGCAGATTTCCTATGGTACTTGGAAATCTCCAATAACAGCCGATTTGGTTGCTGCTTCTTCCAATGCGTTCTCGGAACCAAAAATCGATAGCAATGGCTTTGTCTATTTTCTCGAGCTAAGGCCGTCTGAGCGCGGAAGGTACGCACTCGTTCGAATTTCTCCGGCGGGAGAGATCGAGGAAATCCTCCCAGCTGAATTCAATGCTCGAAACCGCGTCCACGAGTACGGAGGAGCATCTTACGCAGTAACAAAAGACGGATCGACGATTTATTTCTCGAACTTCTCTGACCAGAGAATCTACAAAAGAAACAATGATGGAAGGATCAATCCCTTAACATCAGGTACCCAGAATTTCTACGCAGATTATGTCATTGATGAAAAAAGAAACAGATTAGTTTGCATTCAAGAGGATCACTCCGGTCCCGGCGAAGCAATAAATAGAATTGTAAGCTTAAGCCTGAAAAATTTAGAAATTTCTATATTAGTTTTCGGCAACGATTTTTACTCTTCGCCTAGGATTAGTCCTGACGGCTCAAAGCTCGTCTGGCTTACCTGGAATCATCCTGAACTTCCCTTTTTCGGGAGCGAGCTATGGATCTGCGATATCAGCGAAGACGGGAGTCTTTCCAATAAGAGGCTAGTAGCCGGAAGTAGTGAGGAGTCGATAGTTGAACCAAGCTGGTCCCCCAGCGGTATCCTCTATTTCGTCTCCGATCGGTCTAATTGGTGGAATATTCACGGATTTGTGAATAACCGGGTTGAGAATGTTCTACCTATCGAAGCAGAGTTTTCGGGAGCTCACTGGGTTTTCGGACAGTCATCTTACACCTTTCTTTCAAACGAAGAGATCCTGTGCACTTTCAACAAAGAAGGATTTTCGCATCTTGCCCTAATTGATACTCGTGCAAAGTCTCTACTCGAGATCAAGAACTCCTACACCGACGTTCGCTATGTTGAATCCAATCAAGATTTTGCTGTCATAGTTGGAGGTGCCTCTTCAAAATCATCCGAAGTTTCTACTTTTTCTCCGAGGGATTCCAAGATTTCCCGACTGTATCCAACAAACCAGACCGAATTAATTGATCCGTCTTTCCTTTCGATCCCTGTTCCCATTGAGTTTCAGACGGATGGAAATCTAACCTCTCATGCTTTGTATTATGCCCCTAAAAATGCGGATTATTCCGAACAAGATAATGGTTTGCCGCCTCTCATTGTAATCAGCCATGGTGGTCCGACAGGCCGATGCAGATCTGATCTTAATTTTGGAATACAATTCTGGACGTCTCGAGGAGTTGGAGTGGTCGATGTAAATTACGGAGGAAGTACGGGTTACGGGCGCGATTATCGAATGCGCCTACATGGAAATTGGGGAATCGTTGATGTGAGTGATTGTGTTAATGCTGCTCTCTTTCTAGTCAATAACAAAATGTCCGACGCGGGTAAACTGATAATTCGTGGAGGCAGTGCAGGAGGTTACACTACTCTTTGTGCGCTTGCTTTCAGAAAGGAGTTCAGAGCGGGAGCTAGTTATTATGGCATTAGCGATCTAGAAGTTTTCGCAAAGGACACACACAAATTTGAGTCGCGATATCTGGATTCACTAGTCGGACCTCTGCCTGAAAAACAAGACCTCTATCGGGCTCGTTCTGCTCTGTACTCACTCGAAAATATCTCAGCACCAGTGATTTTCTTCCAGGGTCTGGAGGATAAGATTGTTCCTCCAAACCAAGCAGAATTGATGTTTGATGCCATTAGAAAGAAGGGAATACCAACCGCCTACATCTCATACGAAGGAGAGCAGCACGGTTTTAGACAGGCGAAGAACATCGTAAGGTCTTACGAAGCTGAGCTTTATTTCTATTCGAAGATCTTCGCGTTTGAACTTCCTGAAACAATAGAGCCGGTAAAAATCGAAAATCTATCTACATGAGGGTCAGATCAGATGTCTTACACAACGCCTAGCCCTCTCAACGAGATCGCCGTAACTGTAGAACGGATTTCGAAAAGTTATGGTACCGTCTGGGCGCTGAACGGCGTGAATACTAGTGTAAAAAGGGGAGAGATTCGCGGACTTTTAGGAGCGAATGGTTCCGGCAAATCAACATTGATGAAAATTCTTCTCGGTCTGGTTAAACCCGACAATGGTAGGGTTACCGTGTTGGGATACGATCCAGCGTTTCAACCTATTCTCGTTAGACAAAACGTAGGTTACGTTCCAGAGACACCGAGACTCTATGACTTTTTGACAGGTGTCGAATACCTCGATTTTGTCGCAGATCTTCATGGAATTCCGGCCGAGACAAAAAAACAAAGAATCAACGAGTACCTTTCAGCTTTCGAATTACAGTCTCAAGCCAACGATCTTCTTTCAGGGTACTCACTTGGAATGCGTCAGAAAATTGCGATAAGTGCTTCCCTAATTCACAGGCCGGAAGTTCTCATTTTGGACGAAGCGCTCAACGGGTTGGATCCAAAGACAGCAAAGATCGTGAAAGATACGTTGGTCAAGCTGGCATCCTCCGGAGTTACAGTCATTTTCAGCACTCATGTTCTTGAAATCGCGCAGGCAATCTGCCAAAGAATCACGATCTTAAATAAGGGCGCAATAGTTGCGGAGGGGACAATGAGCGAGCTCCAAGTTCTGGCGAGCTCTGGAACGACCGATCAAAGTCTGGAAGACATATTCTTGAGTCTTACCGGCACCTCAGACGTCCGGGCGATCGTGGAGGAGCTCACCACGCGTTGAATTTCAGAAAGGTCTGGGTTGTTACAAAGAGCCTTCTTCTCTCTCAGCTACGTGCAACCTCCGTTGGCAAGAGCAGCTTTCGCTCTCTGATTAGAAGACCATCAATTCTAGCAATCTTGGACGTTGTTGTAATGGTCGCGGCCGGAGGGTTGTCGTACCTTGCGGCGAGGGCCATTGCTGGAACCACTTATTCCTCTGCTTTTCAGCCTCTGATTCAAAATGTAGTGGTTATACTTCCGGCGATCATCCTCGGAATTATCCTTCTTATGGGACTCGTGCTCGAGGTTAGTTCTGGGGCCCAGTTTGCTAGCTCAGACACTGTCAACTGGCTACCGGTCACCGCCAGCGAATACGTGACTGCCTCTGCACTCTCATTGCTTCTCTACTATTCGGTGATACCTATTGCAGCACTAAGCGCAACCTTTTCTTTTTCAATTGTTTTCGGTCTTGGTCCAGCCTGGTTGCTTGCTGCAATACTTTCCCTTTTTTCCGTAGTCGTCGCTACGAGCGTTCTCGAAATCTTGAGGGCCATCTTGAACCGGTTTTCAAGTTCATTCTACAAAAGAGGAGGAAAGGCCGCAATAGTCTTGAGAATAGTATCTGGAATTCTGGTGCTCGTCATATTTCAATCCCTGTTTTATCCAACTGTGTACGAGCATTTCCTGGGAGTTATCACACCAAATTTCGGTCCGACATGGTTCGTTCCGATCTTATGGTCATCCGTTAGTGTAACCAGTTTGATTGCCGGTAATGGGAGTACAGCTGTTCTTTTCGCGCTGCTGACAGTCGCTCTCGCCGCAGTTCTTTTTTCGGTCGCGATATTTGCCCGTTCAAAGTACTGGGTTCCGATGCAGCCGACCATCACGATTTCTTCTGCCGCTTATTCGCCAAAATCCACTTTCGCATCTGTCATATTGAACCAAGCGGAGCTCGCGATCGCGAAGAAGGACGTGCGCGGATTGTTACGGCGTCGAGAAATGATTCGACTTTTAGCAATGCCGTTTGTTTTTCTTGCAATATCTTTTCTGAGTCCAGGTTCCGGAGGTTTTTCCTTTACCAGTTATTTTGGATTTTTCATCGTCGCCCTTTCAACGCTTTTCATTGCAATTTCAGGAATCGGAGCGGAGGGCCGGTCAATCATTAATTTGTATCAAGCGCCCCTAAAAACCCGGGATTTTGTTATCGGAAAATCTACTACGCCGATAATTTTTGGTTCTATATTTGCTGCGGCAATCTATCTCCTCGTTGCTATCTTTTCTAGATCCCAGCCTTTCCAAACTGGCATTTTTTTTCTAGCCGCGATCGGTATTGCTCTGGAGATGGCCTTTTTAGGGACTCTTATCGGACTGCGTTTTCCGAACTTTTCAGAATCTCCGAGGTCTCAATTCATTTCTCAATCGGGTTCGTTAATCGCGGTGCCGGTCGCTGCAATTGTCGGAGGGATCTCGTTGAGCCCGCTACTCGTAACTACAATTTTCAACTTTGCGAGTTCATACAGAGTAGTTGGCTTTGGGGCGTCTGTTGCTATAATTCTGGTGGCCTCTTTTCTTTCGTTCAAGTTTGCTGAAAGTCAGGCGACCAAGCTGCTTTCACAGCTCCCCATATGAGAACGTATTCAAGAGCACTGCAGCAGAATCAGATAATCTGAAATCTCTCTCAAGCTGGAGTCACAGTAATGCCGTCAGGAATGCTTGCCAGGCTTCGGCCGTTTCATATAGTGGACGTTTTCGCAAACGAAAAATTCGCAGGAAATCAGTTGGCTGTTGTAAGAAACGCAATCGATATGCCCCAAACTGATCTTCAAAAATTTGCCCGCGAGATGAATTTTTCAGAGTCATCTTTCATTATGATGAATGAAAATGAATTTACAGACGAGTCGAATGTGCCATTCAAAGTTCGGATCTTTACCCCAAAGCTGGAATTGCCGTTCGCTGGACATCCAACTCTAGGGACGGCTTTTGTTATTCAGCAGTACATAATACGGAAGAAAGTCCCCAAGATTACCCTTGCTTTGAAACTTGGCCAGATAGAGGTCACGCCCGAGTATGAGACATTGAGTGACGGAGTGAAGCTGCTCTGGATGAAACAGAACGAACCAAAATTTTCGAGATCGACCTTGTCGTGCGATCTCCTCGCCAAGGTTCTTGGGCTGCAACGAACTGATTTCGATTCAAATTTTCCCGCGCAGGAAGTGTCCACCGGCGTTCCGTTTCTTATTATCCCGCTGAAATCGATGAAAGCACTAAAGAAATGCCAAGTAAACAAAGAGCGTTATTTTGAACTAATTCGAAAAACGAAAGCCAAATCGGTGTTCGTCTTCGCGCCGGGTTCACACGGTACTGAAAGCAAGGTCAGTGCCAGGATGTTTTCGGATTATTATGGCGTCGCCGAAGATCCTGCCACGGGCTCGGCAAATGGCTGCCTCACAGCTTACCTTTCTCACTACCGTTATTTTGGTTCGGAAAGAGTTGACATTCAAGTAGATCAAGGATACGAGATCGGAAGGCCGTCGACTCTTTTCCTTAGAACAAATCCCACGGGAAAACTAGTCAACGTAACGGTGGGCGGTCGAGTAGTACCAGTCGCGGAGGGTACTCTCCTTTAAGATCTTGTTCTTGTTGCAAGAGCAATCGCAAATAGCATTACTCCGCCACCTGCTACCGTAAAGAGAGTCAAACTTTCACTGAGAATCAGAATTCCTCCGATTACACTGACTATGGGAACCAGATAGAGCTGGATAGAGAGCCGGGACAAAGCATCTCGGCTCACGAGTGTAGAAAATTGAGTATCCAATTACAGTGCTCAAAAGGGCTAGATAAAGGACAGATACCCAACCGTTCAGAGATAGGCGCTTCGGTCTGCGAGATAAAGCTCGAAGAAACTAGAGGAAGAAGCATACTGGTACCCAAAAGTCCAGTCCATAACGCAACGTGAAGAGGACCATATTTCTTTACAAGCGGCTTTGATAGAACAGAGAATACTGCGTACGCAAGCGCACTCAGAACCACCTCCGCGGGCCCAATTAATCCGCCGGTAGATGACAAATCTCCAATCGACAAAATAGAAGCGCCGAGAACTGCCAAGACGAGAGCAAGAGCAATGTTGGAAGTTATCCTTTCCTTTAAGGTAACAGCCGAAAAAACGGTGAAGAAAACCGGTCCTAGAGAAATGAGGATTCCCGCAAGGCCTGAAGATACACTTGTTTCGGCGTAATTTAGGGCAAGATGGTAGAGCGGAACGTATGCGAAGGAAATAACTAGCAAACGGGGGAGATCAGCTTTCTGAAATCGGATCTTCAATCGCCCGAGAAAAATTAGGATTATCCCATATGCAGCACTCGAGATAAACCAACGTAAAAGAGCCAAATTTATCGGAGAGAGTTCGAAATCTGCGCGTCTTATCGCGACAAACGCAAGGCCCCAAATTAAGCTGAGAACAGAGAGCAACCAGTATGCTTTTACCCTTTGCCCTAACCCTTTGCTGGGCTCGTTAATGCCGAGAGGAGTAAGAGATTGGTCTCGCTGAGGATCAGATTTCGCAGAGATCAAGAATTTGAGATCAATCGCTTTGTTGTTTCTCGGAAGAACTTTCAGCTTCCATCGAAAGAAGCTTCTCCTTTCGCTCGACACCCCAGCGATAACCACCGAGTTCTCCGTTCTTTCTTACGACTCTGTGGCAAGGAATGACTAGTGGAACTCTGTTTGAGGCACAAGCATTCGCGACTGCTCTATAGGCTTTCGGATTTCCGATTCGTTGCGCGACCTCGTTGTAGGAAAGGGTTTTTCCGTATGGAATACTCTGGAGTTCTTTCCAAACTCTCATTTGAAAAGCCGTTGAGGCCACGTCTATGGGGAGACTTTTTTCTCCAAGGCGCGTTTTGCCTTCCAAATACTCTAGGATTTTTGAAAGCCACATTTCCAAACTGGACTCGCTATCTTGCTTGGAAATAGTCGCGTTTGGGTACTCATTTTGAAGATGAGCGAGAAGCTTATCATCAGCGTTACCGAGGCAGACAAAACATACCCCTGAGTTAGTTCCCGCTACGAGCACTCGCCCGAGGGAGCAATCCGCAATAGTATAATTGATGGACAGACCATCACCTCCTGATTTGTAAATAGATGGAGGGACTCCGATCTTGGAAGGTCCTTGATGCGGGTACAGCCATGATGCCGAACTGTGTCCCGCGGCATATGTTGAACTTCTAGTGGATTCGCCTCGTTTCAATGCGAGCTTTGCATGCTTTACTCTTACCGCCTCAAGATATTCCCTCGGAGTCACGCCTGTTATCTTCTTGAAACTTCTGTGCAGGTGGAATGGGCTCTGGGTTGCAACGTCGGATAGCTTTGACAAGGAAATTTTTGAATCGTAATTCTCTTCAATGAAAGAACAAACTCTTTGTATGGTTGCAATAGCTTCCGGAACATTTTCATTCAAATCTGGTTTGCATCGAAGACAGGCTCTGTATCCAGCTTTTTTTGCGAACTCTGGGCTTGAAAAAAATTCAACTCCGTTCCGAGTGGGTTTACGCGAAGGACAGGTTGGACGGCAGAAAATCTTTGTGGATTTTACAGCGTAAACAAGGCTTGAGTAGAATCTGTAATCTCTCGAAACTACGGCTTGCCATAATTGATCAGAACTTAATTCCGACATTGGTGATAGAAATTGACCCGTGGCGATGGACGGTGATGAAAGCATTTCTTTTTCAAACTCTGCAGAAACAAATATCGGATCGGGTTATAATCAGTTGTCTCTGTTTCTTGCTATCAAAGAACAGCAGAATGACGACAGGTTTGATTCGGAGGCGATAGATTTCCAGACGAAGCAAGCTATGGTTGAACTAACTCGCAATTCTTGCAAAATGAAAAAATTAAGCCCTAAGCGGGAATTTTTGATAAGATCTCTAACATTCCAGGCAAGCATTTTGCAATTGGAAACAACTTTCTTGTTCATGGTTCGGAGCGACAACGAGAAAATACCGGATTCTCGTGATGAATTTTCGTTACCCTTAACTCAAACTTTTTTAACCAATTTGCATTGGCTTTCGACAACTTGAATCTAATTAATTTCACCGATCTATCCGTGACCGCTTTTGTTTTCAGGAAGTTCGAATCAATAATTATTGACGATGTTTCTGCTATGGGGAATCAAGGCCGGAAACTTTCTGAGTGATTTCGAAACTTGAGCTCGCCACGCCGCGTTAGAACTATATATTCAGTGATTGCCTCCCCCAACCGGCTCGATATTCTTCGGATATTGAATACAAAAGGCCCACTGAGTTACTCGGAACTTAAAACTCTCGCCGGTTTCAAATCTAAGAAAGAGTCTGGCAAATTCGCATACCATCTTCGTAAGCTCGTAAAACAGACCCTTATTTCTCTAAACCGAGCCGAGAGGAAGTACGTTGTTACAAGTCTCGGCAGACTTGTCCTGAACTTGACAAAGCAAATCGAAGAACAATCCATGCTCGAGTCGGGGAAGCTCTACGTAAGAAGTTCAAGACAAGCGATGGAAGAGTTCAACGCCGACAGAATTCTGCAATCTCTGGTGAAAGAAGCAGGTATGCCTGTCGAGCTGGCGCAGAAAATAGCTAGCGAAACTGAATCTCGCGTTTATAAGTTTCAAACGGCATATCTAACGGCTCCACTTATTCGCGAGATTGTAAACAGCATTCTTGTCGAACACGGTTATGAGGAATACAGGCATAAGCTGACAAGATTGGGACTACCGGTCGCCGATGTCACCGAACTGATTAACCGGACTGGAGACAGTTCGGAGTCGATAGACTCGGTTCTGTTTGCAACTTCAGCCAAAGTATTCGCAGAGTACGCGATCCTAACAAAGATTCCAAGAGATGTATCGGACGCACACCTTTCCGGGGACATTCACATTTCTAATCTGGGTGCCTGGAGCTTAATGCCGGATTCTGTCTACTTTGATCTAAATTTGCTTTATTCCAATCCTTACAATCTTGGAAGTAAGCTCAGCAACATACCTAGGCTTGGCGCAATCAAGAATTTCGATGCAGCTTTTGAAACTCTTGAGGTTCTATCCAGTATAGTATCCAGGGAGGTAACAAGCGAAGTCTGTTTAGACAACTTGATCTCGTTTCTATCCAAGCTGTACGTTCCGAGGACAAAAGAGGAGCAAGTGAAAATGTTTTCAAGAATGTTTTCGTCGCTAGCAGCGGCAACCTCGCAAACGAGAGCTAAGAGCGTTACATTTCGGATCGGTGAACCACCGAAAGAAGAAGACATTTCTTCACAACTTGAACTCCGTGATTCCTTACTTGATGCATATGCCAAGTATGTTGAGTTTGTCCCGGTTCCGGTTATCCATCTCGTCGTATCTCCTGGACGATACTTTGACAGAAAAATTGTTGAGGGAATCGCCAATGCAATCTCAAAGGGAGGCGAAATCGCGCTCGAATCTGAGGGAAAGTACCTGTTTTCGGGTCTAAGATTAGACAACATTGGTCCAAAAGGTTCGGCGATGAGAGATGCTGTCGCCTACCTGCAGAGTTTGACAGTGAATCTCCCTAGGCTGGCATATGAGTCGAACAAAGACGAGACTTACTTCAGAGCGAAATTATCCCTTTTGATTCAGACGGGAGTCAACGCTCTTGTCAATCGCAAGGATAACGTCAGGGATGGGCTGAAAAGAGGATTACTTCCTGCGATTTCGCAAATTCCAACCGTGTCTTCACTCGAAGAGATGCCCATTGTTGTCAATCTGATCGGACTCGACTCTGCGATTTCGAATCTTATTTCCGAGCGGGAGTCTTTGTCGAAACAAGAGCTAGGTGCGAAGATCATTGATACAGCGAGTAAGGTGACATCGGAAAAATCGGAAAAGTTGGGTCATCGAGGACTTGTTTCCATGGTTCATATGGATGGATGTGAACGTCTGTCAGAACTCGATGTTGAAAGGTATGGTCGGTCCCAGGAGAGCCGACTAACGGCATACCAGGAGGGTATCAATACGGTCTCTGATACCGTGGATAACGCGGATACAATTGCCGAGATCGCGGACCTATCCAGAGCAACCAGTGGCGGCTGTACGGTTAGATTGGGATTCTCATCAGATCTGGGGGATAACCAAAATTTCGGAAATGCTCTTTCAGCTATATTCGGAAAAGTGCCATTCGCTAGGTTTTCAAGAAATCCCCAGCTGTGCCGAAAGTGCGGAATGAAAGTTTTCAGCGGAGGGAGATGCCCGAATTGCAAGTCGACTTCTCTTGCGACCCAAGCGGTTCAAATCTGATGCTGCTGAATCGAAGTCGCGTTACTTAGGCAATCGCAAATAACTGTAGCCCGAGGCTAACGAATTTTCACATGTTAACAGTTTTGCACCAAGAGCTTTCGTAATGCCTAAGAGAGAATGTCAATTCTAGTTCACTAATTTTTACAGCTGGAAATCAGACCGCGCTCAAAGTTTTTTGGAGCCCGCTTAATGTTAAATATTCTTTCGCATCTCCCTTTTGCGCTTCCCATGACAGAAAAAATAAATTCGTTTACTCGTTCAAAGAGACGAGATCAGTTAGGACAGACGATAAGTCGAAAGACCATGCCTTCTTTTCCGGAGATTTCCCGCTGGAACTATGCTGAAGCTAATATCGCTCGAAAAATCTTGCGCTATGCTTAATTTGCATGAAGTATAGATTACTTTAGTGTATTAATTTCGACAGACTGTCAAGAAAATTTAAGTAAATGTTATAGTGGTGGGTTTAATGGAAACAGGTTCTATTGACGATAAAATAGCAGAAGAAATTGAAAATGTCGATGAAATAGCGAAAGAGCTCGAACAAATTGCGGTACCTATTGAACTGCCTAGCGAGACTCTGAACTTTTTCGGCGGGGACGAATTGCGGGCGCGCGTATTCTATGAAAAATATGCGCTAAAGGACCTAGATCGCCAAGTCGTCGAGAAGACGCCGGTGCAAATGTGGGCGAGAGTTGCGCGCGAACTTGCTTCGGTTGAAACTACCGAGGAAAAGCGGGAAGAGTGGACGAAGAAATTCTACTGGCTACTAGAGAACTTTAGGTTTGTACCCGGTGGCCGAATAATGTTCGGTGCAGGTCAGCCCCGAAGGTCTACGCTTCTGAATTGTTATTATCTTCCGATAAAGTCCGACTCTCTTGAAAATATCTTCGACTTTTGCAAAGAGGCGGGAAGAACATACTCCTATGGAGGGGGAGTAGGAACGGACATTTCGATCCTTAGACCGAAAGGAGCTCCGGTAAACAATTCAGCTGTCGTCTCGACGGGTTCAGTTTCATTCATGGAACTCTTTTCGATCACGACTGGTACCATTGGGCAGGCGGGACGAAGGGGTGCTCTAATGATAACGATTCACGTGGATCACCCGGATGTTGTTGATTTTATCGATGTAAAGCGAGACCTTGCAAAAGTAAATCATGCCAACATCAGCGTCTGCATTACTGACAAGTTCATGCAGGCAGTTGAGCGGGATGATAACTTTGTTCTCGCTTTCAAGAATGAAAAGGCAGATGTCAAGCGAGTAGTCAATGCCCGCGAGCTATGGGATAAGTTAGTTAGGTCAGCTTGGGCATCAGCGGAACCAGGAATTATTTTCTGGGATAATGTCAAGAACGAGTCACCCACCGAGTACAACGGAATGGAGGTCCATGGATTCAATCCATGTTCGGAGCAGTGTCTAGAGGACTATGGTTGTTGCTGCCTAGGCAATATTAATCTCTCTTCATTTGTCGTCGACGAGTTTTCCGACAAGGCGAGGATTGACTGGAGAAATCTGGAGAAAGCATTGAGGTACGGCACGAGGTTCCTGGACAACGTTCTGGATTACAACTCCGATAAGCATCCTCTTGAAGAGCAGAGAAAGGCGTCAATGTGGTCTCGCCGCATTGGTGTTGGCTTTACTGGGTTTGCAGACATGCTGATCAAGCTGAATCTAAAGTATGATTCTCAACAAGCTGTAAAGTTTGTGGATCGGCTCTTCGAGAAAATGAAGAACATTTGCTACGATGAAAGCTGCAATCTGGCAGTCGAAAAAGGACCTGCTCCTGCCTTTATCGCTGAGAAGCACCTCTCTCGTCAGTTCATACAGCGGCTAGATCCCTCTGTAAAGCAGAAAATTCAATCGCAGGGAGTACGCAACTCTTGCGTGCTCACAGTTCCACCCGTCGGAAGCGGTGCTATTCTTGCTGGTACAACCTCGGGTATAGAACCGATCTTTGCAAGCAGCTATGTTCGCAAATCAAAGTCTCTATCTGGGGATGAGTTCAAGGTTTACCATCCGCTAGTTCAGCAGTACATGAAGAGGTTTTCCTTGAAGAAGGAGAGCGAGCTTCCAGAGATTTTCGTCACAGCTCATTCCATCAAGGCAGAGTTCAGGGTTCAGATGCAGGGAACCATTCAGAAACACATTGATTCGAGCATATCAAGCACGGTGAATATTCCAAAAGAATCCAGCGTTCAGGATGTAAAGGACATTTACTTCCAGGCATGGAGGGCGGGCTGCAAGGGAATCACTGTCTATAGAGAAGGAGCGAGAGAGGGAATCCTTCTGACGAACGAAGAGGCGAGCTCTCAGAAAAGTGGTATGGGTGCGCAGAAAGCAAAGTTCGAGCGGCCGACGATTCTCACCGGACACACTATGAAGATGAAGATCCCGCAGGGTAGCCTATATGTTACTGCCAACAAAAACGGTGATGATGTCATCCGCGAGACATTCGTCACCCTAGGAAAATCCGGCGGTGATGAAAAAGCTGACGCGGAGGCTATTGGAAGACTGATCAGTCTCTACCTGCAGCACGGAGGCAGCATCCAAGAAGTCATCCATACTCTCAAAGGGATTCAGGGGAGAGACGTCTCGTGGGACAATGGACAGCAACTATTGTCCGTGCCCGACGCAGTAGCGAAAGCGCTGGCAAATCTGAGCGGTACGGTTGTGGAATCAAAGCCCGAGTTAAAGCACTGTCCGGATTGCGGCGAAAGTAGCCTGATATACGAAGCAGGGTGCTTCCGCTGTGCTTCGTGTGGATATTCCAAATGCGGCTAGCTGCCCGCCTTTTTAGGGCAACGCGCACTCACGGGTTCAATATCAGGGAAAGAAGAGCTGCTCTTACGTTTCGCCCGTACTGCATTTGCCTAAAGTATCTTGCTTGTGGCATCTGATCCACATCAGATCTTATCTCGTCGACTCGAGGGAGCGGATGCAACACAATTGCATCCGGTTTCATTTTTTTCACCTGCTCTGCGTCGATGAAATAAGATCCGTGAACTTTCTCGTATTCCTGCTCGTCAGGAAACCGTTCCTTTTGGATTCTGGTCATGTATAGAACGTCAAGCTCGGGAAGTATGTCCTGCAGATTCTCCTTTTCCGTTATCTCGACTGTCTTTGATTTACCGGGCACAAGACCGATATCGTGAGTGGCCTCTTGGCGGATCTTCAAACCGGGCGGCGATACGAGGTAAATCTTGACATCATATTTTGCCAATCCGTAAATCAAAGAATAAACAGTTCTACCGAATCTTAGATCGCCGACGATTCCGATTTTCAATTCATCCAGTCCTTTTTTCTCCTTCATTATCGTGTATAGATCGAGCATCGCTTGTGTGGGGTGTTCTTCGGTTCCGGCGCCACCACTGATTATCGGCTTTGCTGCAATCTCGGCAGCAAAGCGAGCTGCACCTTCCATCGGGTGTCTCAAGACAAGAACGTCAGAATTTGCTTCGACGACCCGGACCGTATCTGCGAGCGACTCTCCCTTTTCCATTGAAGTGGTTCTCGTCTCGCTAAAGCCGACTGAGATCCCGCCGATCGAAGCCATCGCGGATTCAAAGCTGAGCCGTGTCCTTGTGCTAGGTTCGAAAAACATAATTCCGAGAATTCGGCCCTCACCTAGAGCGACCTTCTCCCGGTACTTCATCTCTAGTAACTTGTCAGTTGTTCTAAACAATAATTCGAGTTCATCCCTTCCGAAATCTTTCATGGAAAGGATGTCTCGTCTGAAGAAAGGATTCGGCATGCTTGCTAAACTTTCGCTCCGACTGTTAGATTAACTGATCTTTTTCAGGCTGTCCCGACATTCGATAAACATTTGCGCGGCTTTCTAGGTTCTACGTAACTCGACGAAAAGCCCTCACAAACGTTTAATAGAAATTTTGAGGTTTTGCTTCTAAATCGGGAACCCACAGGGGATCGTTTTTTCATTGAGCAAGAGTGTTTACTCGGGTACAAAGTCCTTTGCAATAAGAGGGTCAATTCTTTCGTACGAGCAGCTCGACGAGCTCGCTGACTCTGATAGCCTTGATACCTTTGTTTCTAAACTGAAAGGAACTCCTTATGGCGATTCTCTTTCCGATCTTCAAAGACCTTACGATGCAGTGCGGATAGAGCTTGCCCTGCGAAGACGACTGGTAAAGGTCGCTCGCTCGATGATTACCGCGACTTCAAATTCAAAAGTACTCCAGGCCTTCTACTCGAAGTTCTTGGCCGATAACCTGAAGATAATCCTGAAAGGGTTGGCTCTCAACAGGAGCTATGAGGATATTTCACGATTTGTCGATCTCTACGCAGAGGAGTTGGTTGGGAGTAGAGACGTCATAGTCCGCGTTCTTGCTTCAAGACGCCTTGATGAGGCTGTTTCGACTTTGCGTTCAACACAGTATGGTGAAGCGGCCGAAACTTCGGTCAAAGCCTTTAATGAAAGTGGTAATTTTCAGGTCATTGACCTGTATATTGATCGAGCATACTACAGGACCCTTTTGAATGGGTTCCTTGCAGAAAGGTCGGACAAGCGCGATCTTAGAGAGCTCATCGCTCTGGACGTGGATGCGTTCAACATCACCTCCGTACTCAGAGCGCGTGAATGGGGTCTTTCTCCAGGTGAGGCAGAACAATTGATTGTTGAACCTGAATTCAGGGTGCCGAGGGATGTTCTCGTTGCGCTGGCAAGATCTGAAACGGCAAGTGAATCAATAGCGCAGCTTGATAAGACTCCTTACTCAGGATTGATCTCTCAACAGGACTCTTCGAATCCCAGCTGGATTTCGATGCTCGAGGCTGCATTTGAAAAGCTAAAACTTAGGGCGGCGAAGAGAACCTTCACATGGGATATTTTCAGTACTAGTGAAGCGCTTGGTATCCTGGAACTTATCGAGTACGAGATAAGAGCGCTTGCCGCAATTGGGTTTGGGATCGAGCAAAAGATTCCTCGAGCAGAAGTGATGCAAAAACTGTCCGGCTACGGCTCAAATGCATAAAGTTCACTCAACTCCCGAAAATACTGTTAGCAATTGGTTCCACGCGAGTACTTACCGCGATGGAAGCCTAGCTTCTTATTACTAAAGCATTAAGATACTTCGTTTAGGCGATCCGAAGGACTGAAATGAAGTTCTGGGACAATTTTCCCAGATCATCAGTTAGAGCAGAGGAATCTCAATGCTGCAAGGGACTTTCTTGCTGCATCTGTTTGATTTTCCACTCTAATGCCTGTTTGAATTCGGCGTTATCTATCAGGTTCAGATTCTTTCCGCATGTCGGGCATTTGAAAAATGCTTCCATCGCTTCCTCGAACGTTAGTTTCTTGCAGGTCTGCGTATCGCAGCTGTAAAACTCGTGCTCTTTTTCGTAATCCAGTCTCTGTCTCAGCCGCTCGAGAGCCTTCTTCTTCTGGGTTTCAATAAAGCCGTCTACCTGATCTCGCTGAGCCTTCCATCGATAGACAAACCAGCCCCTTTTCAGATCGCGAACCCTGATGCCGGAGATAAGAGATCTTCCGAAGAGGTCGTAGAGTGCCTTCCTAACAGAGTTAATTTTCAGCCCCGTCGCGCTTGCTATTTCCTCATCCGTTGCATTTTCGTTATTCAAAAGTGCCCTTGCGACTTTGACGTAATCTTCTCCTCCTAGGAGACTAGCTATTTTTACAAAAGAGTCCTCATATTCAATTTTCATTTACAAATTCCACCTTCTTTCCTCGCATACTCGGTTTGATTCTAATTCTTGCATTCCTAAAGGTATTATAGAGCTCTTCTCCCATAAAAACTCTATCAAGGAAGATTGCTAGGGCAGCGACTTCACTATGGGGTTGATTCCCGATCGAGATGTTCAGGTCAACTGACGAATAAATATCCCGCGGGACTTTTTCGGCACCAACGACCACAAGGATGTCCTTTCCACTACTCTGCCGTACTTTTTCGATTCCGCTGGAAAGATCCTCCCCATACATTGTGAGATGGACCTTAAGCCCATTCCAATTGCGAACAAAATCTCTCCAGTTTTTCACGTACTCGATTTGAAAGTTTCCTCCCCACCTTGCACTTATTCGACGCAACGAATCAACCGTGTGATCATCCGCACCGGTGAGGAATAGCTTCTTTGCCCCAAAAGCTCGCGCTACAAGACCAATGTGAGTGCTTATCCTTTCATCCCGGACGAGCCTGTGTCCGAGCCTCAGCACAGTCACTTCATGCTCTTCTGAATCTTTGAAGGGAGAGTCGCGACTGGAAATGGAACTCTCTTTTACGATCAATTTCGAAGCAAGAACGGATTGCCCGGCGACTTACGAGTCGCCGGTACTAGTGAGTTCGTCCTCAACAGGGACGAAAAGTTGGATCTTCAGAAAGTGCTCTAATTTTCTGGCTAGCGCGTCCGTTGGCTTTATCGATCCAGCCTCCAGGTGGCTTATGACAGACGGCTTTTCGTTAATCTTCATACCGAGTTCGTCCTGTTTTATTCCCAAGAGCTCCCTAGCACTCTTGATTACCTTGCTATAATCTTCGCGCAAAGTCATATCCTCATTTCCATAGTAATTGGAGGTTGGTCCAATGGACGAAGGAACTCGCGGCTTCACTGAAACACTGGTACTCCTCGGACCATACCCGACATCACTTGAGATGTGCTGAGGTCTCGCGACCGGCTTGGGAACCCGAGCGGCAGTTCCAAATTTTGAACAGCCTTTGCAAACTCGGAAGACGCCTCCGTCAATATTGACGACCTGAACGTCTCCACGAATATTGCTACCACACAATTCACAATTCAATAGAAATACCCTATTTGATACGGGGGAAACACGCATTTATGTGCTTTGTGAACAAACCACAATTTGCTATTGAGAGAGAGAAAAAAGAAAAAGGCCGTTGCTGAAAAAACTGTTGCTTGGGCCGCAAAAAGTAAAATCCAGATAAATTCTGCAATCGAAAAAAACAAATTCGATAAAATAAAGTCTGAAATGACGCTCGATTACATTTTCGGCCGAAACGTTTCCAAGAACATTGACTTTTCCAAAATAGAATTTGTACATTCTCGAAAAACGGGAAGAATTAAGCAGCTCGAGGATAAGGAATCTGGAAAGGTCCTTTTCACATTTCGTCCAAACGGCACGATTGCGCCTACTCCAACCGGTGCCTCAATGATGATTTCAACCGGAGTTGATCCGAAAGCGAAGTGGATTTTGACCGTGATTGACGGAGTTTCTGAAATCATTGCAGGTGGAAAAACGATCTTCTGCAAGCATGTCGTAAGTTGCTCTGATGCACTTCGACCTGCCGAAGACGTTGTAATAGTGAATGAAAAAAAGGAGCTTCTCGCAGTAGGACATGCGGTGATCGGCGGCCCTATCGTGAAACAATTTAAGCGAGGTCAGGCTGTTAAGGTAAGAGAAGGGACGAACTAAGGGATGCCGCAAATGAATCTCAACAACCGTCAGGCTCGCAGAATGATGGATAGTATGGGAATCAACATGGATCAAATAGAAGGCGTCGAAGAGGTCATAATCAGAACGGCAGACAAGGACCTCGTCATCAAGAATGCCAACGTTTCAGAAGTCAGAATGAAAGGTGGTGGTGGCAGAATATTTCAGGTCGCAGGCGACGATGTCGAAGAGAGAGGACGTGAGAAGCCAAAGTACACCAAGGAAGATATCATCCTCGTTGCCCAGCAGGCAAATGTCTCTGAAGCTAGAGCTGAACAAGCTTTGAAGGATAATGACGGCGATCTAGCGACCGCAATTTTGAAACTGTCTTCCTGACACTGAAAGTTACTGCAAACTTTAAGACAGTAGCTCAAGTCGTTTGGATTTGTCCGCATTATTTTTCGCGGGTCCCTCTGTAGTTTCCAATCAACATCTTTAGAATCACACATGCGAGTCGAGTAGGTAAATTGGCTGTCGAGACAAAGCAACAACAGGAAAAACATGACGTTGAACGTTATCCGGATAAGAACGCTTCAAAGATTCAGAATGCGATTTCAATCCTCTCTGACATGGAAACGAAACTTGGAGGTCTATCGGGTCAAGTGTCTGACATGAAGAAAAAACTGCTGAATTTTGCGGAGACGGAATCAGAAAAGGCAAAAGCCGAAGTAATCGAGCAGGCAAACAAGGAGGCGCAGGACGCGATGGAACAGGTAAGGCAATCTGCTCAGAAAGATGCGGACGCAATAATTACAAGAGGAATGGCTGAAACAAATCAGCTCAGGGCAAGAATTTCGGCCAAAGTTTCAGATGCTGTTGAAATTATTGTAGAAGCATTGCAAAGTGCTTGAGTAAAATTGACAGAATTCTAACAACTTGCTAACTGTCGGAGTTTGAAAAACAAATGAAAGTAGTTGCCATAGGCAGCCGCGGATTCGTTGCCGGGTTCGAACTCGCTGGCATGGATGGAGTGCGTGTAGAAAATTCTGATCAGGCACTAGCTCAAATCCGAGATAATCTGAACAAGTCTGATGTCGCGCTGATACTAGTATCAGACGATGTCTCGGCCCCAATTCACGATAAACTACTACAGATCAGAACTGAGCGCCCGATGCCTTTGATTTACGAAATCCCCGCCCCAGGGAGCAAGAAAGAAAAAGTGGAGTATAGGGCGATGCTAAAATCAATTCTCGGAATGTGACATTGTGGTTTTGAGCGGAATAGAATATACCGTAAAGAAAGTTAGCGACGAAGCGCTTGATGAAATGTTGCAGAGTATCGCGGAAGCAAAAACTGCAGCACTCGATATCGTTGCAAGAAAATCTGGCGAAGCCGAGACGGATGTCGCTCGAATATCTGAACAGCAGAAAAGACAAGCAGAGGCGCTGAAAAGACAGATCATCGGCAGCGCCGAGATGACTTCGCGGAATCGGAGCCTCGAAATAGTCGAAGAGAATTTGAACGCCGCGTTTTCGCAAGCCCTTGCGCGACTGAGTGAAAAGGCCTCTGAAATAGGGTACAACCGTATATTGAAATCGCTTATCCTCGAAGGAATAGATGAAGTCGGCGGGGATAATTTTGTGCTAGGCGGGAATGTGAAGGACCAACAGTTATTAGAATTAGTCGCTGATGGCATTTCTCGCGAAAGGAATGTCAAGATAAATCTTTCAGATTCTGTGATTCAAAACAGTGTCGGCGGGGTAGTCGTTTCGTCCGCGGATGGATTTGTCAGTTTTGATAACACGTATGAAGCCAGACTTGAAAGGGTAAAGCCAGATCTTCGGAAGAGGTTAGCTCAGCTTTTTTCAGTGCAGAGTTAGAACCAATCGAAAGACATTTTGGGATTAGTGGGTGTGTAACTAGACTATGCCAGTTAAGGGTAAGGTAATTTGGATCAGCGGACCTGCCGTCAAAGCTGATGGCATGGCTGCCTCGAAGATGTACGAGACAGTAGAAGTCGGAGAGGCAAAAATGGTCGGTGAAGTAATCCGGCTGACGGGTGACGTCGCTTTCGTTCAAGTTTATGAATCCACGTCCGGCTTGAGACCAGGAGAACCGGTTTTCGGAACTGGACTACCTCTATCGGTATCTCTCGGTCCGGGGATGATGGGTAACATTTACGATGGTCTCCAAAGACCGCTAAACATTATCGCTGAGAGATCAGGAGATTTTATTGGAAAGGGAGTCACAGCCCCTCAAATTCCTCAGGATAAGCTCTGGGATTTCACTCCGAAAGTGAAGGCTGGCGACGAAATTGTCGGAGGAACCATACTCGGAACTGTTCCAGAAACGGGGCTTATTGAGCACAGGGTAATGGCTCCACCAAACACGCCAAAAGCTCGTGTTTCTGATGTTGTTACTCCTGGCAAGTACAAGGTGGAAGATGTAATCGTCACCGCCGAAGCCAGTGGTCAAAAAATTCCACTCAAAATGTATCACAGGTGGCCGGTCAGGATTGCGAGGCCGAGTGTGGAAAGGTTTGATCCTGAAATTCCGCTCGTAACCGGACAGCGAGTCATCGACACTTATTTTCCGATCGCAAAGGGTGGTACGGGCGCAATCCCCGGAGGTTTTGGTACAGGTAAGACCGTTACTTTACACCAAATAGCAACCTGGGCTGACGCGAAAGTTGTATTCCACGTAGGATGCGGAGAGCGAGGTAATGAAATGACAGAAGTTCTAGTAAAATTCCCCGAGCTCAAGGATCCGAACACTGGACGACCGCTGATGGAGCGCACGATACTCGTTGCCAACACCAGTAACATGCCAGTCGCGGCAAGGGAAGCCAGCATTTACACTGGAGTTACTATGGCAGAGTACTACAGGGACATGGGGTACGACACCGTACTTGTAGCTGATTCCACGTCTAGATGGGCTGAAGCGCTGAGAGAGATTTCAGGTCGTCTTGAAGAAATGCCCGCTGAAGAAGGATATCCGTCCTATCTCGCATCGAGACTCGCCGAGTTCTACGAGAGGGCGGGAAGAGTTCGAACTCTTGGCACCCCTGATAGAAATGGTTCAGTAACTCTCATCGGTGCGGTATCTCCGTCAGGCGCAGATTTTACGGAACCTGTCACGACTCACACGATCAGGTTCATCAGAACTTTCTGGGCGTTGGATACGGGTCTTGCTTATTCAAGACACTATCCAGCTATCAATTGGATGACGTCCTACTCTGGTTACGTTAGTACAATCGCGAAATGGTGGGCCGCGAACGTGTCAAAAGATTGGGAAAGCCTGAGAAACGAATCTTACGAGATCTTGCAGAGGGAAGATACTTTGCGAGAAATTGTAAGGCTTCTCGGTCCTGAGGCACTTCCCGACGAAGAAAAACTGATCCTGGAAGTTGCGAGGATGATCAAGTTAGGCTTCCTCCAGCAAAACTCGTATGACGCTGTTGATACTTATTGCAGTCCACAAAAGCAGGTCAAGCTGATGAGGCTAATGGTGCTATTCTATCAGGAAGCTTTGAACGCGCTGAGGAATGGCGCGACTCTCGCTCAGGTTAGGGCAAGTCCGATTATTCCAAAGATTCTTAGGGCGAAATTCGAAGTGAAAGAGTCTGAACTAAACAAGCTGGACGAGATGATGGAAGAGCTGAAAAATGACTTCAAAGGAATGATCGCGCAGGAGGTCCAAGCAATTGCAAAGTAGCAATTCTGCAGCAAAAAGTACAGGCGGCGTTGAGTACAGCAGGGTTGCCGAAATTCGGGGACCTCTAATTGTAATCGACGGTGTCAGCCGAGCAGCATACGATGAGCTAGTTGAGATCGAAACCGCCGATGGAAAAAGGTCAGGTAGAGTCCTCGAAGTCGGAGGCGGACGAGCAGTCGTTCAGGTGTTTGAAGGGACTTCCGGTCTTTCAACCGTGGGGACGAAATCGCGTTTTACTGGCAAGACAATGGAGATTCCGGTCTCCAACGAACTTCTTGGACGAGTCTTTGACGGTCTGGGGAGACCTGACGATGGACTACCTCCTCCAGTCGGAGAAGATTTTAGAGATGTTAATGGAGCTCCGATAAACCCAGATCGAAGGGACTATCCGGAAGACTTTATCCAAACTGGCGTCTCTGTCGTCGACGCGATGATGACCCTCATCAGGGGGCAGAAGCTTCCGATCTTTTCAGGCGCAGGCATGCCTCACAATCAGCTTGCAGCCCAGATCGCAAAACAAGCGACTGTACTCGGAGAATCTGAAGAGTTTGCCGTAGTTTTCGCGGCTATTGGGGTGCAGCACGGAGAAGCAGCATTCTTCCGGCGCACGCTTGAGGAAAGCGGAGCTATCAGAAGAAGCGCACTTTTCTTGAACCTCGCAGACGATCCAGCAATTGAAAGGACGATCACTCCGAGGGTTGCCCTAACAGCAGCTGAATACCTGGCATTTGATCTTGGATACCAGGTTCTCGCTATCATCACTGACATGACAAATTACGCAGAATCGCTCAGAGAAATCAGTGCTGCAAGAGAAGAAGTTCCTGGCAGGAAAGGATATCCAGGTTACCTCTATACTGACCTCGCTACAATTTACGAACGAGCCGGCAAGATTAAGGGGAAGAAGGGATCTGTTACACAAATGCCAATTCTCTCAATGCCTTCTGACGACATTACACATCCGGTTCCTGACCTAACAGGATACATTACAGAAGGCCAGATAGTACTCGGGAGGGATCTTTTCAGGAAGGGAATTTATCCACCGGTCAATGTCTTGTCAAGCCTTTCAAGATTGCAAAAGGACGGAATCGGCGAGGGCAAGACGCGGGCGGATCATGCGCAGGTTCAAAGTCAGCTATACGACGCTTATTCCAGGGCGCAGGAGCTCAGATCTCTTGCTGAAATCGTTGGCAAGGCAGGCCTCTCCGGTGTGGATGCGCAGTACCTCGACTTTGGAGATGTCTTCGAGCAGCGGTTCTTGAAGCAAAGCTATGATGAAAACAGGACGATTGAAGACACCTTAAGTCTCGCTTGGGACATCCTCTCAGTCCTTCCCGAAGGAGAACTGACGAAAATCAGGACGGAGTATGTCAATAAGTACTACAAGCCGAAAATGTCGGCTGTTCA
This sequence comes from Nitrososphaerota archaeon, assembly GCA_013288145.1. The sequence continues at coordinate 63,483 of JABDCJ010000003.1, forward strand.
ATCTACTTAGGTCCAGGAGATTTAATTGTCAGTCGCTTCGGGTAACAAAGTTCTTCCGACGAAGATCGGTTTGATCCAGACAAAGCGCTCGCTACGTACTTCGCGCACGGTTTACAAGATTCTCGAGGACAAGCGCGAAGTGCTCCTAAAGAGGCTGGATGAAATGATCAACGAGGCTCAAAAATCAAGGGATGACATGTGGGAGCCGCTTTCGGAGGCTTACAGGCAGCTCTACGACTCGTATCTCAGCCTTGGCCCAGCGACTCTAGAATCGATAGCTACGAGCACACCGCCTACTGTAGATGTATCCGTGAATGTTAGGATGATCGTTTCAGTTAGCGTTCCCACGATGAAAATTACTCAGAAAAACGTAGGGCTGACGTATGGCTTTGCCGACACAAATGAGTCACTTGATAAGGCGACACGAATGATGCGAAACGTTCTACCCGGGATTATGAAAGCTGCTGAGATTGAAAACGCGATCTTCAGGCTGGCAACTGAACTTGAAAAGACCCAGAGACTGCTCAATGCGCTCGAGTACATCATCATTCCAGGCTATCGGAACACGATCAAGTTCATCTCTTCAACTCTCGAGGAAAGGGAACGCGAAGAGTTCGTTAGGTTGAAGCAAGTAAAGCGGATATTAGAAAGGAAGAAAGAACTTGTTGAGGACGTCGCCGCAGTGCAGACGACACAGGTTTGAGATAGAAATGAATTCTGAAGAAATAAAGGCGCGGTTCGGAAAAGTATCTGACGAAGTCCAGACAAATAGTTCTCAAATGGAGCAAGAAGTCAGAACGAAAGTTGGAGCAATTCGGGACGAAACCGTGAAGAAATTTAGTGGCGCTGTCTCAAGTTAGAACACGCTTTTTTTATATTCTAATTTCAAGAAACGGTTTTCGTTCTTAAACTGCGGTTGTCGTCCAGTCATCTATTTTTCTCGTTTGGAAATAAATGAGAGATGGGAAAACCTGGTCTAGGACGTCAGCCCTCCAAGCTTTCCTAGAAAGCGAGCAGAGCTGAGAACCCGGGTTCAAATCCCGGCGACCGCACTTAACCTTAGGTAGGAATTGCACACGAGTTAACAAATAACTTGTGCAAGTTTCAGCTATTGACATTCACACTATGATAGGCGCCTAGAAAATTCCCTAGCTCAACTTGAAAAGGATACTTGTGTTTTTCCTGCGAATCGGAAGTCCATACTTGAGTACATCAAGTTCAGAAACGCCTAAGACAAGCCTCGTCTCCTACTGATTAGGTTCTAATGCCTTTAGCCCTGTAATGACGACGCCTAGCAAACTCTCAACGATTCGAGCATTCCTCAAAAATGACTTGGTAGGAGAATGTCACCGTTAGATTCGTATCTTACAGATACTACCTCCTGACGAGTCTCTCTTTGCAACTATGAATCTCAACGTTAAGCACAATGATACTTCGTTTTCGTCAGCACCTCATTTCCCGAGTTGGTAACCCAGATCATATCCTCCAGCCTAACAAATTTCCCTTCTGAAGTGGACTTTTGGTTCCAAGCCTTATTGCCCTGCCAAGCTTTAGCTTCATATTAATGGGGAGTACCTCCTCCTCGATCACCTCATAGATGGTGTTTCCCGATGCTAAGTAGCCGAACTGAATCCTCAATGCATCTCGAGGCCACCACAAACGCCGATGGATTGTCCGTTGACATACTCCGAGTCCTCCGAGGCCAAGAACGCTACCACTTTGGCGACGTCTTCTGGGGTTCCCATTCTACCAACCGGTATTGTCGCAAGAATATCCTTTACGACCTGGTCTTCAGTCTTGTTTTCCATGACTGCCAGCTCTTTGATTATTTGCTCGATCATTGGGGTTTGAATATATCCTGGACAAATCGAGTTGACCCGTATGTTGTCTTTGGCAAATTCTATGGCTAGAACTTTTGTAAGTCCTATGACGGCATGCTTGGACGCTACATAGTGAGCTTCACTTGCTGCGCCGGTTTTCCCGGCGGCTGATGCTATGTTGATTATTCTGCCGCCCCGTTGTTTAGTCATTATCGGTTGGACAACCTTGCAACACAGAAACACACCTTTTGCATTGATCTGATTAACATAATCCCAGTCTTTTTCCGTCATGTCTTTGAAAAGAATCGAGCTATATACCCCTGCAGCATTCACAAGAGTATCGACTCCCCCCAACAAATTCAACGTCTCGGCGATAGCTCGATCAACCTGCGATTTGTTTGTAACATCCACTTTGAAGGCAATCGCTGTTCTGCCAAGAAGTTCGATCTCTTTTGCCAAATCAAGAAGAGGTTCATATTTCACATCCCATAAAGAAACATCGGCACCACGCTTTGCTAATTCAAGGGCAATTCCTCTTCCCATACCCTGTGCAGCACCAGTGATGATCGCCTTTCGACCGGTAAGTTGATTCATGATTTACAAATCGTGATGACTGCGAAATCAGTATTACAATTTTCGATTCAATTAGTTGAAAATTGAAAATACATATATTATACAACAATCACGCGAAGGAGGTTATGCCTCGGAAAGGCGATGCTCTATTGTTGGAATAGGAAAGCTCGATTAGGCAATTTGAAGGTCAAACGTTATCATTGTTATTGTAATTGTGGTGCTGCTTACTAAGGGGTCAAGAAAAGGTTTCCCAACATGAGCAGATGAGATTTGAACCTAAAGTCGAATGTTCGGCGACCGCACTTTACTTTCTTTCCTAAATCTGGTTTCCCCGGTATCAAGATTGTACGCGATGAAGGTTAGTGGAGAAACTTCTCTTTGAGTCCTACCGGACTCCTAAAATAAGATCGATCTCTCAGCGCGTACCAATGACAGAGGAAGACCCCTACAGAAAGTGGAGAAAAGGGCGAGGCCGCGAAAGCCAGTCGGACACGCAGGGAGGCGACAAGCCTCTCGATATGGAGGACGAGGAGGAAACTGAAACTTCGAGATCGGTGAACGAAGATACCGAGGAACCCGATAGAGCAAATGAGGAAGTGGACGAAAAAATAGATTAGGGCAAATTTTAGGGAAGGTTTGACACGATTTTCGACTCAATTGACCGGATCGATACTCGGCTAACTCACGGACTCAAGGATTCAAACCCATTATGAGTTTGGATTTCATACCCTTGCCTAACAACGACTAATTCGAGGGCAAAAGAAGATGTGAAAGTGAAAGAAGACTGCTCTTAAGTCGATCTAAATGGAAGACTGCGCAAATCCAATTATTCTTGTCCCTGATCTAAGAAGGATCCTCATATTGAGAGATTCTCAAAGGCACTTACCAAACGAAAGGAAATAACCTGTAGCGGACTTTTTGGCAATAACTGTTGTATCCAGACAAATTCTTCGAAAGGAACTTTTCTTCTCCGATAATTCTCAAGGCAAGTACTGCAAGCATTGGGAAGAAAAAGATCACTCCCCAGAAAGAACCTAAGGCAAGCGGTGTGAAAAACAGCATCACAAGCGCCCGGCATACATCGGATGTCGAACCAGTCTATACGGTCCTGTCGTTACTGCCTTTTGCTCTTTATCGACTTCTATCGTGACGGACGTGTAACTATTTTCCCTGAATACCATAAAAATGGTGAAAAGTCCCAGGACGACGAAAACATCTCCAGTAAGAACAAGGTAGACGGGTACATTGGACCAATGAAATCGGTGGTCGAACGAGGGAACTAGAATTAACAGAATGAAATCAAGACCCGCGAATACTTGAATTAATTTCTGGCTCAGCTCCTTTTCTGCTATGGCGCCAGTCTTGAGCCGATTTTCGATAAGCTTCTGATCTTTTTTCAGAAAGTAGACAGTTATCGCACTCACCGAAACAACGAATACAACCCAATACGTCCAAGCCTCCCAATAGTTCAAAGACAAGGAAGGCAACAATAACACTAGCAACAATACAATAGCTACTCCCCCAAGACCTAGAAGCGATTGAATCGTCAGGGTTCGCGGGGATTTGCTCGATGATTTCAAATTCTCAACAACGGATGCCAACCTTTCAAGACGAAAAAAAACGTCTGATCTAGATTTCGCGAATTACATCAGTGCTATAAGTTCGTATAACGTCTTTCTCGTATGGGCGTAGAGTTTTTCTTTGTATTGTTGAACGCTCGATCTCTCGGCAGGCGTCAATTGAGCCGAGTTCAGCGCCTCAATTATCTTGTCGACCCTTTCAACTGTCTCCTGAATGTACGCCTTTGGATTGGTTCCGAGCTCCTTCCTCATTGCCTCTTGGAGAGTCATACTTCCAATCTTAACTGTTCGCTTTAGTTTAGCTAATCGGCCACACTTCTATGAAATCCCTGAAACAGGATTACATTAGATCCCATGAATGCGATCTTACCACATCGTCGTCTGTTTGAAAGGTCTGGGCTCACGCTTTTGCGACGTACCGCATCTTCGCAAATGACGCCTGATCTTCTTGTCACTTATCAGTTTGCCGCACTTTGGACAAGTGGGCACGATTGTACCGAAGTGGGACGGACGTATTACAGTATTGGTTCGAACTTACTTTTTTCAAAAAGCAGTAATTGCAAAATGTGAAAGTCGTCTTTATTACTGCAGGCGATTCAAGAAGCGAATCCGATATTTGCCGGGTAGGTAATGAATGACAACCACAAACGAAATTGAATTGGGATACCAGATGTCTTTGGAGCAGTTTCAGCCGGACGTGGCTCTCGAACATGCTGTACTTTCTGAAAAGTACGGGTTCGAATCGATCTGGGCGAGTGATCATTTTATGCCGTGGTACCATACGAACGCATCTTCGAGCTTTGCGTGGAGCTGGCTGGGAGCAGCTGCTCAGGCTACGAAGAAAATGAAGTTCGGAACCGGACTCACCTGTCCTACTTTGCGTTATAATCCAGGTCTTGTTGCTCAAGCATTCGCAACCTTAGACTATATGTTTCCGGGCCGGATTTTTCTTTCTCTTGGAACCGGCGAAGCCCTAAATGAAATGCCGCTCGGCTACGATTGGCCACAACACAGCGAAAGATTGCGAAGACTAGAGGAAGCAATCGAGGTTATCAGAAAACTGTGGACTGGTGATTTGGTTTCACACAAAGGTACGTATTACAGGCTGAGGAAAGCGAAACTGTACACACCGCCTAAAATGAAGATACCAATCTTTGTGGCGGCTTCCGGTCCGAAAGCGGCCGAGCTAGCCGGTCGAGTAGGCGACGGTCTGTTAACGATCACAAATCCCGAAGATTCCTACTTCAAAGATTTGATCTTCCCAGCCGTCGAGAAAGGGCTGCTTGCTTCTTCTAGGGAAAGAGATTCCTTCGAAAGGAACATTGAGCTTCAAGTTTCATATGACGAAGATTACGAAAAGGCAGTCCAGTCCGTGCGCCCGTGGGCGGGGAACGTCATGCCAATCTTCTTCAATCTTGGAGTTTACGATCCAAGAGTAATCGAGGAGCACGGCAAGTTTGTTGGAGACAATGAGCTCGCGAAGATATGGGTAATTGCAACGTCCAGCGAACCGATTGTGAAGGCAATCGAGAGATACCACAAACTCGGTTTTTCAGGAATTCATATCACGAGCTCCAGTCCCAGTCAGGAAAAATTCATGAAGATATATGAAAAGGAAATTCGCCCCAACTTCAAGAAAGCGAATAATTGAGAAGCAAGTAAAGTCAATCTAACGGTGCCTTTAAAGCGAGATCACGACTGAATCCCTCGTATGATAATTCTCTGGAAAGCCGACTACGAAGGAACTCAATTGCAGGAGGATCTGGCGAGACTGCACCGCCTTCAATTGGAAATACAACAAAAGGTTGGGGGAAAAGTCGATGGACCATATTTCCCGCAGGACGCTTCGGTTCTGTACATTTTCCACGTCGAAAACTATGAATGGCTCAATAAAGCCGGTCGAATCTTCTTTTCCGAAGCAGCTCGACAAAGCATCCCGTTCATACCGAAGAGCTATGAAATCGGAGTTACACCTGACGAGTTTTTCGGCAAGTAAAAACTAGGCCGAATAAAGATCGGGCCAAAAGCAGTAAGGTTTTCCGTTTTCAAAAAAACTGCAAAGTCACTGATGTAATCAGAAAACGTAACACTAGTAAGCAAAAAGTCTGTAGGTGGATTTAGACATTAATCCAGTTTTGGCCAGGCTTTCTTTTTTCCTGGTATCTTTTAACAAAAGTTCGCCGGTTCCTTCGCTTGGGAATGTCGCCGACTCTCGTTCTTCCCTGAATTTTAGGAGTTTGGCCTCTAACTTTTCCTGCTTTAGTAAGTGATCCGTGGGTCGGCAATTGTCGTCAAATAGTATTCATTTTGATAATATTTGAAGCTTCTGTAACTACTCGTAGGGAAAGCTCCCTTAATTCGAATCTTCTGGCTTTTTCGAAAACGAAAAGACCAGTTATTGGTTTTACAAAAATATCTATTTTGAGCGACTACAGATCAGAATTTCTTTACTAAGGCACCCGTTTTGTCCCTCTCAGACTTTCCGAATTCTTTCGAACTTCTTTTCAGGGTCTGTATATCTAGGACAGGTCCATCACGGCAGAGAACCAAATCTTCGATGCCGCAGCTGCCACAAATCGCGATCCCGCACTTCATGATTCTTTCAAGACTGAACTGACCGGCAATTCGATTGCCCTCACAGATTTTAAAAACCTGCAACATCATCACTTCCGGACCGCAGCAGCAAACCAGGTCATAATCTTGCTCCTTCACCAACGACAGGACTTGATGGTGTGCGTACCCTTTGAAACCGTAGGAACCATCATCAGTTGTCGGGAAAACCTTCTCTTCCCCGAGTAAATCTTTCAGTTTCGTAACAAACGGAATTTCATTCCTAGTTTTCGCGCCGATGACCACATCCGCGTCCACCATGCCATAGATCTTTTCCGCGAGATTAAGGATCGGTGATATGCCGGTTCCACCACCGACGAGTAGAACTTTACGCGTGCCTTCCGGAATAACAAAGCCGTTGCCATAAGGTCCTCGGATCCCGAGCAGATCATCCTCCTTACAGTTAAAGAGGGCCCTCGAACCCTCTCCCATTGCCTTGACGACTATACTGGAGAATCCTTCGGATGCTGGGGCGACACTCATGGGAAACTCTCCAACCCTTGGAAGCCATACCATGAGAAACTGACCGGGTTGCGCGGACAGAGAAGCTTCGTCGCCAAAGATGAAAGATCTAATGTTTGATGATTCTTGAATCACCTTTACGATCTTTGTAACCCGAATGGAGTCAATGGTGCGCAGCGCCGATCATCTCCTTCAAGTTTGAAAACCGTTTATCTTTCAAGTAATTGTAGATTCCCGTGTTCAATTTCCCGAATGTTTCAAGAAACCCCGTGGCCATGGCGCTTCCAACCTGTACGCAGGCCGCACCGGCAAGAAAATATTCGACGGCGTGCTCCCAGCTGAAAATTCCGCCGACGCCGACGATTGGAATTTTTACGGCTTCAAACAACTCGTAGACGGTTCGCACCCCTATGGGTCTAATCGCGCTGCCGGATAGACCTCCTATCTTGTTTGAAAGGATGGGCTCTTTAGTAGTGATGTCGATGGTCATTGCCCTAATTGTATTTATCGCGACAATGGCATCAGCTCCGGCGCCCTCGATCGTTTTACCCCATGACGCGGCATTCATTATGCTTGCCGGCATCTTTGCGAAAACAGGTTTTTTCGTTGTCTTCTTTACCGCTGAAATCACCCTGGAAGAAAGCTCAAGATCTCCACCGATTTCCGAACCCACATCCTTCACATGGGGGCAGGATAGATTCAGCTCGAAGGCGAGAAATTGAAATCTGTCAAGATCTCTCGATATCCGAGCAAAGTTCTCGGGGGAGTCCGCAAATATGCTCACTATCAGCGGTGTCTCTTTTGAGCGGGGATCCCTCTCAAATTCCTCCATCTCGTCAGAGAATGTTTTGACGCCAGGATTTGCTAGTCCAATGGCGTTAAGGTAGCCTGCATCCACACCGGTCATCGTTGGATTCTTGTAGCCGGCACGCGGCTCAAGTCCAATCGACTTTGTTACAATTGCGCCGCAACCATTAGACACTATTCTAGGAAAAAGATCGAAGGAGATTCCCAGAACACCCGAAGCGAGCATGGTTGGATAATTTAAGCGGAAACCGCAAAGATCAACCGGAATTTGGTTGTCGAGTTTTTCAAGAGCCCCCCGGTCTTTATCGGCTGTTTTGATCTCCACTTTGAAACCTGACAATTTGCAGATTTCACCAAACCCTTTAAGACTGACGATTGAGATTTCATTTTCAGAGCACTATTTTCGTTGAAAAAATTCCTAATCGTGAGCGAGCTCGGTCTGGTGCTTCTCGACGATAGAAAAGCACCCATTTCGAAACTTCCTTTTCCTAAAGAAGAACGAGCAAAGAAATTTCTGGACGCCAGCTCTGGCGTAATCTCACCAGAAGAAAAAAACTGGCTAAGCTCCAATTTGAGAGCCGGAGATACACTCGTAGCTGATCAAGCTCTCGCTCAATCAGTGAAGGATCTAGCCTCGATCGGGTTTGAAGTTATAGCTGATTCAGAGCAAAGAGAGCTCAGAAGAAATCAAATTTCATTATTGGTTCAGGGCGGTGTTGCTTCGTCCATTGAAGAAGCAGAAGAGGGAATCAGGGAGGTATCGGTGGAGCTATCGTCTCTCAGGATCAAGGAAATGTCCTCGAATCCGGATCTCCAGGCAATGGAAAGCGTTCAGGCTCTGGACGAAGTAGACAAGACGGCAAACATTCTTAGCTCGAGACTCCGTGAATGGTACGGGCTGCACTTTCCCGAGTTAACGTCCATGGTGGACGACAATATCTCGCTTGCCAAATTGATCTTAAACTTAAAGTCAAGGGAGAATTTTGAAGCAGATCTGCTGGAGCAGATGGGGTATTCAAAGGCAAAGAGCAAGGCGATTGAAAGCGCGGCGAAAAATTCCCGGGGAGCAAACCTGAGAGAGGAAGATCTGGCAAGGATAATTCAGCTTGCCGAAGAGGCTCAACGACTTTTTTCGCTTCGCGATAAGCTCGCTTCCCACGTTGAGAAAACAATGAGAGAAGTCGCTCCAAATTTGACCGAGGTTGCTGGGGCGACGATCGGTGCAAGGCTCATAGCAAAAGCCGGTGGGTTAAGACGGCTATCTATAATGCCCGCGAGCACAATCCAGATTCTCGGAGCGGAGAAGGCGCTTTACCGTGCCCTAAAAAGCGGGGCTCGACCGCCGAAGCATGGAATACTTTTCCAGCACGCGGCCGTGCATAGCGCACCAAAGTGGCAGCGTGGAAAGGTGGCGAGGTCTGTCGCGGGCAAACTCGCGATCGCAGCGAGGATTGATTCTTTCAGGGGATCAAGGGACGAAAATATCATGAATTCGCTCCAGTCCCGTCTGGACGAAATTAGAGTGAAGTACAAGGATCCGCCGAGGGAAAGTGAGCTCCCCCAAAGAGATTTCTCTCCCAGAGGGGAACCGCGCCGATTCGAACCAAGAGAGCAGTCAGCTCAACGCGATCGAGACCAACCTCGCGGCAGAGAAGAACGAGGATCGCGGCCACCTTCAAAGAATAGGGGTCCAAGACGGTTCGGAAAGCCCGGAAGACATGACCGAAGATAAACAACTTGTACGTCTGTTTGACGGCGTATTTCTTACTCCGGATCCGAGAAACCAGAACAAGAAAATCATCGCAACCGTGAATCTAACTCCCGGAAGGGCGATTTACGGGGAGGCACTAATGGTCCAGAGATTCGAAGGTGAAAGAATGGAACTGCGATCCTGGGATCCGTTCCGGAGCAAGCTTTCTGCTTCCATTCTGAATCGGCTGAAATCCTTTGAATTTTCTAAAGGAACTCGCTGCCTCTACTTGGGAGCTTCTACGGGAACGACGGTATCGCATATTTCGGACATTGTGGGATCTGCCGGGAAAGTGTTCGCGGTTGAGGTAGCTCCAAGAGTAGCGAGGGAACTGATGGAAAATGTCGTGAAGTATAGAAAAAATGTTGTGCCGATAGTTGAGGACGCAAAACATCCCGAGAAATATGGTTCTGTTTATGGCGAGATTAAAACCGTGTACTGCGACATTGCCCAGCCCGACCAGACTGAAATCGCTTTGAGAAATTGCAACGAATTCTTGCAGAGTCAAGGACTATTGTATCTAGTCGTAAAAGCAAGCAGTATAGACGCCCTAAAGTCGAAAAACGAAGTAATATCTGATCAGGTCGAGATATTGAGGAAGAAGGGGTATGAGTTGCTTGAAAGGATAGATCTGGAACCTTTCGATCGAAATCACGCGATGCTAGTTGCAAAGAAATCTGCATGACACAGTTGAAAAGTTCGGATTTCTTACTCCAGATTCTCGATCTCTACTAGAGTCTCTAAAATCTCGTCTTTACTATCCGAAATTTCTCCCTGGATTCGACGGACAGTACTCCAGGATAGCCTTGTCATATCGGGAAATTGGTTGCCCGCGTCAAAGCAGCGCTTCAAAAATGATATGGTGAAAGGATCCGAAGGGTATCCACTGCCAAACTCCCCGTGTCTTTTATGAAGTTTTTTTATGAAAGAATCGCGCGTGACCTTGGCAATTATTGATGCAGCAGAAACAACGGGGTGGTTGCGGTCCGCGTGGTGCTCGCTGACGATTTTCTCGCAGATGGGATTTTTCTCGCCAAGCGTAAAGCAAAGTCCTTTCCGGTCTGCGATAAGATCCGAGACAAGCTGTCCAAAACGAATCTGATTTGTATCGCAGCAATCTATGAAGGCTCGATCAAAATCTAGTTTGTGAAGTACGGAAGACATTGACTTTGCTTCGAGATAGTTCAAGCGAAAGAGTCTTTCCCCTTTGAAAACGACTCGATCGATTTCTTTTGGTAGAATTTTTTCGTACGAGACCTTTATTGCAATTTTTTTTATTTTCTTGTAAAGAAACCTACGGCGTTTTGGTAGCAATAGCTTGGAGTCCCTGACACCCAGACTCACTAACTCGGGGATTTTGGATTCATCAATTGAGACACCCGCGACGACAAGTGGACCAAGAACGGACCCCCTGCCGGCCTCATCTACTCCTGCTAGAATCACTCCGTAGTAGCGCCGCTCACATTGCTCCTCCTCAGGTATTGAATTATATCTTTCGAAACTTCAAGCGGAAGATCGTCTCTGTTTTCAAAAGTAATTTCTGCCTCAATTGCTTCTTTCGAGGATCGGAGTTCATCGATTATCGGATCCTGGAATCTTTTATGCACCGCGCACAGTGCCGGTTTGTTGTTTATCTCTAGTACGGTTGAATGGATTGCCCTGCGAAACTCCGGACTGAGCAATTCCATTGGGCCGACTTCATCGATTGCAATAACGTCAGACTTGGCGCTGGCATGCTCAAGAGCTGCGACGCCAAGGGTAGACAGTACGTTCAAGTTAACTCGGTATTTCCCAACTCGAGGACCGGTTATGCCCTTGATGTCGGCGAGGATCTTTGACTGGTCAGTAGAAACGTCCATCAGCTGAAACCCTTCCCTCTCTCCATGACTCCTGATTTCTCTCGTTAGAACTCCTCCTGGGGCGTATCCGGCAGTACGCAAATCAAACAGGATTTTCGAGATAGCCGTCGACTTGCCTACTGCAGGTTCGCCAGTAATCAGCCAGATTCGAAGAGTCAAAGAAAGCTCAAAATCCTAACTTGTTCCATGCAATAGAAAGCTTGCTCTCGGACAGGGATTAGCTCTAAAGAGCTTTGGAAATACGGGTCTTACAATTCTGAAGGAAAACGACGGTTGAACTCTATAGCATCTCGAGTCTTGCGGGAGGGAAAGACCAGTCTTCTCGTCCCGGAACTCTTAGAGCCGAGAAAATATCCTTCATTTTTCAATCCGAGGGGTAAACTTGTTCGAGACGTTTCGCTCGCCTGCTACGAATCTTATGCAAGAACATTTAGGTCTGGAGGTGAATCGCAACGACTTAGCTTTGCCGACTGTCTTTCGGGAACAGGAGCAAGGGGCATTAGAGTTGCAAATGAGCTGCCAATGCTATTCGACCGCATTTTTCTCAACGACATTAGTCCTACATCCATTGAACTTGCAAAGAGATCTGCAATAGAAAATGGAGTGCAGGATAGATGTTTCATTTCTCAGGAAGAATCTTGCGCATTTCTGCTTACCAGAACTTTGAATCAGGGGGAAAGGTTTGATGTCGTAGACGTAGATCCATTTGGGACGCCCAGTCCCTACATTGATTGCGCAATTCGGGCGGTGACGCACGGAGGCATGCTCTCAGTTTCCGCAACTGATACAGCTGTGCTATGTGGGGTTTATCCTAAAGTGGCGCAAAGGAAATACTTGGGGCTTCCATTAAGAACTGATTACTCGCATGAAATTGGTCTGAGACTTATATTCGGCCTCCTTTCGATGACTGCAATGAGAATGGAGGCTTCGATAACGCCGCTGTTCTGCCACCATGACATGCACTATTTTAGGGCATATTGTCTGGTTGATATCGGCAACGCTTTTTCGAGGCAGAACGAGTTAGAGATTGGCTACGTTTTGCATTGCTTCAAGTGCAGCTACCGAAAGATCAGTCGGAGGGATGAATTCCTAACTGATATGGGGGCAAACCTCAAATGTCCTAATTGTTCGCAAAGCTCCCTAAAAATAGGAGGACCACTTTGGGCAGGAAATATCCAGTCGCGAGATTTCATAGCTAAATGTGCAGAAATAAGCGAACTTTCTCTCTTTGAAGAAGAGTCTGATATTCCTCTCTACTATGACCTGACCGAATTGGCTGATTCAATGCAGATCAGAACACCCAAGATTGCGGATATCATGAGCTCGCTAGAAACGGGCGGTCATCTGGCGACTCGGACTCGATTGAATCGGAACGCGATTCGGACGGATGCTCCTCTTCAAGAAATTCGAGCTGCCTTGGCTCAACTTTCCCACTAAAGTCCATCGATACGAGGTAAACTTCGCTGCTCTGACTCCGGCTCGCATTCGGCTTTGAGATCTCGACCCTTGGGAACGATTTTTTTAGGCGTTTGTACAGGGGCTCTAGCTCGACGCCTTGGAAAGCCTTCATTATACAAGAACCTCCTCTACCCAGGATTGAAGGAAGCAGATCCACGACCTTATGGCAAAGATCATTTTGCCTAAAATTATCCAACTCCCAGACGCCCGAGACTTTCGGGGACAGATCCGCCAGGACAGAGTCGGCGTGACCCTTGCCAAGCGCTGCGAGTATCTTGCTTGAAAATTCCGGGGAGGTAATATCTGCAAGCATGATCTTTACGTTTTTTCCAACAGGCTTCACACGAACGAGATCGACTCCTATCACAAGTCCATCCGGACCGACCGCTTTAGACGCAACCTCGAGCCATCCGCCCGGAGCAGACCCGATGTCGATTACTCTGTCGCCATTTTTGATCAATCGATACTTTTGGTTAATCTGCAAAAGCTTGAACGCGGCTCGGCTCCTGTAACCCTCGTCCTTCGCCTTCCTTCGATAATAATCGCGCTTTGCCTCATCCAGTCTCAAAAGAAAAAATCACAACTGTAACAATGGAATAAGACTATGTGGAAAAGAGAATTTGAAAAAATAGACCCCGAAAAACAGAGGCAAAAAATGCCCCGAAATATGAAGAGATTACCTTGCAGTTGCAGTAGCGATTCGTTTCAACGGGGCCGCAGAAATTTCGACGGGAGCAATAGTCTCCCTGAATTCCTTGATTACCCATTCTGAAATCCAGGGACATGATAGTGGACTCACAACTCCGGTAAGAGAACACTTTGCTTCGTACGGACAAGTAAGACAAGGAGCTTCTTCGATCGAGCGAATCTGAACCGGCATCCGAAGCGGGGTTAGTTTGTACGTCCATCTGCCGCCGTCGAGTACCTTTTCCCTACGAATCATTCCTCTTCTTTCAAGACGAATGGCTAACCTGGAACCATCCCTGCTTGTAAGAATCAGCTCCTTCCAGAGCTCGCTTTGCAGCACACCTTCGCTGCCGTGTTCGACAACCAGCTTGTATACCTTTGAGGTGAGGTCGAACAAAACGTCCTCTTCCTCTTTAGAATTGCTTGAAGCCGCCACCAAAGTCACCGGGAATAATCTACTCTAGTAATATATCCGAAGTCCCATTAAAACCTTTCAAACGTTAAGGCAGGAAAACTTTGGGCTTCTGCCTTATTGTGAACTTTTCAAGGATTTCTCGGCATCTATTTCTTACAGTTACTTCGGTTACTTCGGCAATTTCCGCAATTTCTCGCTGTGGAATATGTTCGCTGTAAAGTACGGAAGCAATGTAAACGTACGCAGCGGCAAGACCCGCCGGTGTTTTGCCGCTGGATATTTCACTTTCAGTCGCGCGACTTGCGAGATCGAGAGCTAACTTTTCGACTTTTGGGTTGATCTTTTCTTTATTGACGAGCTTCGAAATGTACTTCTGTACGGTTGGCGGCGGGACGTAGCTCTTCTCTACTTCATTTAGCAACAATCTGAAGTACCGCGCTGCGGCTCTTTCTTGAGTTCCTGAAGCTGTCGCAATTTCTCTTAATGACCTGTTCACATTGCTTCTTCTGCATGCAAGGTAGATCGACGCAGCGGCCATTCCAGCAACCGATTTGCTCTTGGAGACGCTCTGTTTTGCAGATTTTCTGAAGATGTGCGATGCCTCCTCGACGATAGTTGGAGGAAGTCTCATCTGACCTGCGGCCTCCGAGATCTTTGTTAGAGCGTTTGCTAGGCTCCGCTCACCCTGCGCGGAGGTTCTGATCCGCCGCTGCCATTTTTGCATCCGCTGAGCGTGCTGTCTGTTGAACTGATCTAGGTATCTGCCGTGCGAATCGCGGCTATCGAGAGAGATGTCGGTTGAAAGACCGTAATCAGGGATAGCAATTGAAGCTGGAGAACCGACGCGACTTTTTTTAGATCGTTCCTCAAAATCAAGCTGATTCCATTCCGAGGCCGCATCAATAGCTTGGTCGAAAACAACAAACCCACAGTGGGGACAAAGCATTTCCCCTTTTTCATGGTCACCGATTAGCAATTCTCGACAGTTTGGACAACCACCGCCAAGACCGGCTATGCCGACGCCCTTTCCTAATGGAAGCAATTTAACTATCTCCTTCTCGAAGGTCCTCTGCCGCATGAATCAGAGGATCTTGGAGGACCCCTTTTCTCTCGTGAATTGAATCGACTTGGTCGCTCTCTGCTTGAAAATGAACGTCGCCCTAACTGTCGTGGCTCTTCTTCTCCTACGTAGAGTTTTGTTCCTGTAATTCTCTCGATTCTATCAGTGAACGGCTGGACGGACAAATAGGGAGAACTAACCGGTCCAATCAATTCCATAACCTTGCCACTCCTCCTTCCCTTTTCGTCAACAAGGAGGGCGCCCTCGTGAACGGCGGGCAGGCTCGCTTTCAAAATCAATCGGCCACTTCTAGCGAGGTGAAGAACAGTACCTGCTTCTTGCAACGCCGGCCTCCCCGTTTGTTTTAATCTTTTAAAAGTTGTTTGAGGAAGATCTAGACTCTTGGCGTAAATTACTTGAGCTAACGTCTCAACGAGCTAAAATCTTGCGGCCGATCGAAGAGATCGAATCTGAGAGTGAACTATTGTCAGCGAGATCCGACAGAACGCGCATCATCACAAGTTGCCGGTAAAGATTTTTCTTAACGTCTAACTTGAAATTCTCGAGCAAGAGTTTTCCTTTTTCTGAGGACACGTATCGCTTTATTCCAGGCTCGCCGGTGGGTACGTGCAAGAGAAGACCATCCTTTTCCATTTCACCGAGCAGGTAATAGACGGAGCCAGGGCTGGGCGACCAAAGGTCTTCAGTCATCTTCGGAACATCAGACATAATCTCGACTCCGGTCACCGGTCGCATTGAAGCAAATTTTAGGATGAGCATCTTCAGTAGCCCTTTTGGAGCAAAGACCTCGCTATCATTTTTCGGCATGACAAATTCTTTCGTTCGGGCTTCGGCATAAAAACAATAATTACCATTCGCAGTCTGGCTGTTGTTTCAACTCTAGATGGAATCGAATTCGCGATTTGGGCTGATCGTTCACGGAGGTGCTGGTTCGCTCCAGCGGGGTTTGAAGAAGGACATCGATCTGAGAAGGAAAATCCTTCGTAAATCAGCCTCGGAAGGCTACGCAATACTTCGAAAAGGAGGAGCTGCACTCGATGCAGTTGAGGCGTCAGTAATTGTTCTCGAGGATAGTGGTGTGTTCAATGCAGGCAGGGGCTCATGCACGACGATTGAAGGAAATCTAGAACCGGACGCCGCCGTGATGTTGGGAGATCTGAGTTGCGGCGCTGTTGCAGGTGCGAGCATGGTGAGAAATCCCATTAAGCTTGCGAGGGCTTGCATGGAGAAAACAGACCATGTTTTCCTTGCCGGCGCTGAGCCTTTGAGAAAATTTGCAGTCTCGATAGGATTTGAGATTGAGAATCTTCAGCCGACGCCCGCGAGAATCGAGCAATACAAAGAATACTTGGGAAAGATGAGATCAGGGAAATTGATCGAGTGGCCGAAAAACTCCGCTCTCCTCCCGAGTTATGTTCAGGAAAAAAATTTCGGAGATCTTGACACTATTGGTTCGGTCGCAATTGATTCCGAAGGCAATGTCTGCGCCGGTGTTTCAACTGGCGGCAGGTTCATGAAACTGCCAGGAAGGGTCGGGGACTCGCCTATTCCGGGTGCAGGACTTTACGCGGATAACAATTCCGGCGCGGCATGTGCAACCGGTGCAGGAGAGGAAATCATCCGTGTCTCGCTTTGCAAGACAGTTTGCGATTTCATGAGGAATGGTCTCGACGCCCAATCAGCTTGCGACGCCTCAATCAGTTTACTGTCAAGACTCCGCGGAATTGGTGTCGGCGGAGTCATTGCGGTCGATACCAGGGGAGATTTTGGGCTGGCACGTAATACCGAGATGATGCCAGTGTCGATTTGTTTCTCCAATATGGAAAAGCTCCTTGCGGTAGTATTGCCTGAAGAGTATGGCGCAATAACCGCCCTCAATAAACGTGGCAACCGCAAGCTCAAGATGTAGAGACCTCACTTTCAATCCGTCAATTTCTTTCTGAGAATTATTATCGCAGCTCCTCCCATCATCGAAAACTCCTTTTTGGATACTTCAAACCCCGCTTCACGAGTTATACGAAAGAACTCCGAAATCGTTGGAAGTCTTTTGTACGTTTTCGACAATGCTCCGAATTTTAGACCCAATCTACCTGAAGCAAGAAAGGCGATGGCGGGAGCAATCAGGGCCCAGTAAATTGATATGAACCAGCTTTTCGCCTTGGAGTCTGGCTTTGTAAGATCAACGATGAGGAACCTGCCATCGATCCTCAATAGTTTGTTTATCTCGATCAAGGCTCGCAAAAGCTCTCGCGCGTCCCTGAGAGAAAATGCTGCCATTGCCGCATCAATCCTTCCTTCTCTGAACGGAAGAGACTCGTACACAGCTAACAGCCCATCCTCGTGCGTCTTGCTCAACGCAACGCGCATCATTTCGTGAATCGGATCAACCATTACGACGTCTGCCCCGGATTTTTCTCGAAAAAGTCGCGTCATGGTTCCGGTCCCAGATCCAAGATCAAGGAGGGTGAAATTGGGAGCGTCAAGTTCTGAAATAAGCAGCGAGATTCCTTTCTTTCTCAGCCTAAGGTCGCTGCCAAGCGAGATGTACCTGTTTGTTTTATCGTAAACCGGTATTATTTGCTCTAACGAAGACTGGACAGAGTCCCAATCCTCTTTGAGTCCGTACTCCGTGGAATTCGTTTCACTTTTCAATTCCGCGCTCGTCTTTTATTGCAACCTATCAAACGGCATCATTACTCGAGGAATCTGATCGATAATGTCAGTTGCAACAATGTGGAACCCGAGATCTGAAACAGCTCTCTTTCCCGCAAGACCCACTACATAGGAAGCAGAAGCGGCAATCTCGACAGATTTTAGCTCGGTGCCATTTGCCTGAGCCAAGAGAGCTCCTATCACGCCCGATAGCGTATCCCCGATACCCCCGCAAGTCATCCCCGGACTACCAGTTTTGTTAACGAAGATTTCCGTACCATCGGAGATCACAGTTTCAGCTCCCTTTAGGACGATCGTTAATCCAAACTCTTTTGCTTTGTTCGTAACCGATTCGATCTTCTCGGCAAGCGAATTTCCTGCTTCGATTCCAAAGATTCTTTTAAATTCGCCGGGGTGCGGAGTTGTTACACAACCCTTGTTTTTGATCAAATTATAGACATCTACGTTTTGAGCCTCTGCATCAATCGTTGCCCGCACTTTGCGTTCAAGACAGATGTCCCTTACGAGTTTCTTTACGCCTTCTAGATTCTGCCTTCCCAACCCTGGTCCGATAACCAGGCTGTCGATTTCCGGCAACCATTTTAGCAATGCGTCTGCAGCGCCAGTCGTGAGTTTTGCATCTGCGACAGGAAAAACAATGATATCGGGGCTGAGGGATCTAACGGGGGTCGCGATCAATTTCGGCACAGCGAGATATGCAAGATCCGCGCCAGCCCTCAGACTTGACGTCGAAGCGAAAAATGGAGCACCGTGAAAAAGACGACTCCCGCCGACGACGCAAACTACTCCGTTGTCGCCTTTGTGAGAATCATATTTTCTGGGCTGGACAACCTTCCGAAGTAAATCATCAGAAGTTTCAACGTAATCAACCATTTTTTTCTTTTGCCGGAAAGTAATCGCTTAGAACCAACTATAAAAGATGAAACCGATGATGTTGAAAATGTCGAAGAAATTGCCCAGAGCTTTGAAACCCTCTACTAGCAGAAATGCAAAGCCTCGCAAGGAGAATTATCCGCCGGTAAAGGATATCATTGTGGATGAAACTTCAAGCGTCAGCGATATTCTGAACCAGATGAAATTATCTGGTGGGTTTCAAGCGAGGTACCTAGCAGAGTCGCTTGATATTCTGGAGGACATGTGCCGCGATCAGAGTTGCAAAAAGTTTCTCTCCTTCCCGGCAGCAATAATCTCTACTGGCGCGAGGGGCGTAATCAAAGAGCTCGTTAAGAGAAAGCTTTGCGACGTTGTGATAACAACCTGCGGGACTCTAGATCACGATCTTGCCCGGAGCTACAAGCCCTATCAGTCAGGCGGAGAATTCACCATGGATGATGCACTTCTTGAGAAAAAAGGGTACCATAGACTAGGCAACGTTCTGATTTCAACCGAGAACTATGGACCCCTGGTAGAAGAAAAGGTCCAAAAGGTGCTGTCATTGATGTACAAGAATGGGGAAAAAGAACCTTCGACCCAACTGCTTTGCAAACGTTTGGGTGAGTCAATCCCAGACGAGAATTCGATACTCTACTGGGCTGCTAAAAATGAAATTCCGGTTTTTATTCCGGGAATAACCGATGGGGCGGTTGGAAGTCAGTGCTGGCTTTTTTACCAGACTCATCGCGACTTTAAGCTCGATCTCCTGAAAGATGAACAGGAAATATCTGACATTGTCTATTCGACGAAGAAGAGCGGAGCCTTCATGATGGGCGGCGGCATTTCCAAACACCATACTCTTTGGTGGAATCAATTCCGAGGAGGACTGGATTACGCGGTCTACATCACATCTGCTACGGAGCTCGACGGTAGCCTGTCCGGCGCTCAGGTGAGGGAAGCAATCTCATGGGGCAAGGTTTCCGCAAAGGCAAAGCAAGTTACTGTTTTCGGAGAAGTTACAACATTACTTCCGTTTCTCGTGACTGCTCTAATTCAAAGACTCGGTTCCAAGATTTAGAGCGGATTGTAAAACTTATAACTCATTTTCCGGGGAAGCCTTCCATTCTGTCACCTAATTTTCATTTTCGACAAGAATTTCATGTATATGTCATTGGGGGATATTTGATAAAATGAGCATTGATTACGCAGTCGTTGGTGTAGCCGGAGCTATCTTGGCACTGCTGTACGCCATAGTTCTGTTCGGATTTGTCAGACGCCAGGATCCTGGGACTTCCAGGATGGTCGAGATTGCAACCGCGGTGAGGCAGGGAGCTGACGCTTTCCTGAACCGGGAATACCGCGTGATAGCCCCGTTTGCCGTAGTAATCGTGATCTTGATCTACATTTTCATTGATATCCCTCTTGGTACTAACGGTGCGACTGCAATCGGTTTTGCCATTGGAGCGTCACTTTCAGCGATTGCCGGATACATCGGCATGGCTGTCACGGTTAGAACCAGCTCACGAACCGCTCAGGCTGCGAAGAAGGGTCTCGGAAACGCGCTCAATCTTGCATTCAGGGGCGGAGGGGTCATGGGCATGGCAGTGGTGGGTTTTGGTCTTCTTGGAGTTTCGGTTTTCTACTTGGCATTTGAGAAGACAATCACGACAACGCCAATAGTTGTCGCCGGGCTGGGTTTTGGAGCCTCTTTGATTGCAATGTTCATGAGGGTCTCCGGCGGTATTTACACTAAAGCGGCCGACGTCGGCGCGGACATTGTCGGTAAGACGGAGGCGGGAATCCCCGAAGACGATCCGAGAAACCCGGCTGTGATTGCAGACAACGTAGGAGATAACGTTGGAGATTGTGCAGGAATGGGCGCTGATGTTTACGAATCGTTTGTCGTCACCGCAATTGCCGCTATTATTCTAGCAGCGTTGATCGGTTCTCCGGCAAACCTCGCTTCGCTGACCGGATCAAATCAGCTTCTGGTGCTACCGCTGCTTCTGGGAGTCGCCGGAATTATTGGATCCATTCTTGGAGGTCTGTATATACGCAACTCCATAAAGAAAGATCCTCTCGGCGCCCTAAACGTCACGTTGATCATCGGCGCAGTGATTGCGATAATCATTGATTTCGTTTTCATCAATACGCTCTTTGGTTCGAACAGCCTAGGATACTATCTCCTCGCAAGCGCAATTGTAGGAATTGTTGTCGTCATAGTTATTGAGCGGGTTGCTGATTACTATACTTCGTACAAATATCCGCCGGTCAGAACAATTGCAGAGGCAAGCCAGACCAGCGCTGCAACAAACTTTCTCGCAGGCTACACTGTGGGATTGCAAAGCACCGCTCCTTCAGCCCTCGTTCTTGTTGTCGCGATTCTTGTTTCATACTATCTTGGCTACGTCGGTTCAGGGTCAAATGTGCTCATTGGTGTCTACAGTACGGCAATTGCGACAATGTCAATGCTTTCGCTGACCGGTGTGGTGATGTCAATTGATGCATTCGGTCCAATCACTGACAATGCAAACGGAATAGTCGAAATGGCCGGCTTGGATGAAAGCGTTCGCGATGTCACCGATGAGCTCGACGCCATTGGAAACACTACAAAGGCAACGACAAAGGCTTTCGCGGTAATGTCTGCGGCATTGGCTGCAATTTCGATTTTTGAGGCATTCCAGAATGAAGTGAACAGGCAGATCGCGCAGCACAATCTCTTTGCGAAATATGGACTAGCTCAAGGAGCGACGCTGACATTTGTCCTGACCGACCCACTCGTAATTGTCGGTCTTTTCATCGGCGGATTGTTGCCATTCTTCTTCTCTAGCTTCTTGATCGGCGCTGTTCAAAGAGCAGCGTTCAAAATGGTCAACGAGGTGAGAAGACAGTTCAAGGAAATCCCCGGAATTATGGAGGGAACTGCAAAGCCGGATTATGCAAAGGCGGTAGATATTAGCACTCAGGCTGCTCTCAAAGAACTTGCTGCTCCGGCGCTTCTAGCTGTGCTCACTCCTCTGGTAGTCGGGTTTATCCTCGGACCTCTGGCACTTGGCGGTCTGTTGATAGGAAGTGTCGTTTCGGGTGTATTCCTCGCATTCATGATGACAAACGGCGGCGCCGCTTGGGACAACGCAAAGAAGTACATAGAGACCGGACAGTACGGGGGAAAGAAGAGCCAAGCTCACACAGCTGCCGTCATGGGCGACACGGTGGGAGACCCATTCAAGGATACTGCCGGACCGGCGATAAACTCTTTGATCAAAGTGCTCAACACGATTTCGATCGTCTTCGTTTCGGCGATTGTAGTCTTTGCCTTGATTGCGTGATCGCCTCCACTCGAAAACATACAAAAGGAGCTCTTTCGGAATTCAAACTCCTCTGAGCGCGGAGGGGTGGCGGAGTGGTCACGCGTCCGCCTGCAGTTTCACCGTTTAGCGGTCAGCGGATTTCGAGAAAAGGACGCAGATAAGTGGGTTCGATTCCCACCCCCTCCTTACTTCAAAGCAAACGAATGTTTGGACTTTGTAAAAGTGATTACCGTCTTAGGATACCTGTCCCCTTGCTCAATAATCGCGCTGATCGAGTAGAAGCAGAAGCACAATAGTACAAAGCTTAAACGAACGTTTGCGGGGCTTATTTCAGTGGCGTAAGTAACGGCAAAAAACAAAAAGTGCCCAATGTGTGGGACGATGAACGAGCAGGCAGCTAAATCCTGCTCCTTCTGCGGTTATCTCTTTGAGGATTATGGCACTGGAACAGTTGGCAGTCCTGTGGTCAAGTCAAGCAATACCTCACCTAGCAACACCGATGGGTACAACCCGGCATCTCAACCCCTAGATCAGAATGCTTCTGCTTCGTCATTTCCGGCTGTAACGAGCGGCGGTTCGCCCTACTTCGTCGTTAGTAAGTCAATTGCATCCTCGCTCCTTCCTGCCCTCGTCTACTTGGTCTTCATAGGATCTATCGGCCTGTATTCCGGGTTCAGCATTTACTCCCTTCTGCTGGTGGTTTTTTTCATGGTTGTCGCAGTTGTTCCCTCGCTGTTTTCTCCCCGGCGATTTGAATTCTATGATGATTCGATGAAAATCCACAAAACTATCGGAGGGGATTCTCAAGTTCCGTACTCGGATTTGTCTCTGGTCGATTATCCTGTGAGGGGTAGGAGCCCGCAAATAGTTCTCTCAGTCCCTGGACAGAGAAGACCGGTCGTGATCCCCAAAAATCCTACAAACCAACAACTGGGAATCGATCTAAAGCAGTTCTTGACTAACAAACTCAAAAAGACTCCAACGGGTCAGAATAGTAGCGGCGACGTCAATTCAAATCAGCAAAGGCCACCGGACGATAATTCCGGCGGTATTTCCTAAGACCTTCTGGTCTTGCTTTTAGCAGAGCTATCTTCTTTATCATCTACGTTCACAGGATCCGCTCTACTCAAACCTGCTTTCCCATCCTCCGTCCAGCTCGAGACAAAAATTCCAAGAAACATTATGGCTGCTCCACCAACCGCAAGGTAGCTTGGCAAAGTCTTTGTCAACAAACTATTGATTGCAATCGAGGCGGCAGGTATTGCAAAAGTCATCGTGGTAATCCTGCCGATC
>JABDCJ010000003.1:86744-93807 GCA_013288145.1 Nitrososphaerota archaeon
ACGCCTTAACAGGCCGTTCCAAAGGTAGTACTGGATAATCCCGGTAAACACTACGATGTAGATGAGGTCGAAGAAGAGATTCTCGGAGAACACAAATTTCGGAAGGACAATTGAACCAATGATAAATGGAATTGAACCAAGTACAAACTGAGCAGTTAACACTGGAACCGGATCGCTGTACCGTAATTTTCTGTAATATACGCTGTAGGCTGCCCAGAAGACCGCATTCAACACCGTGAAAACGGCGCCAATTAATAGCGATCCATGGTTCAAAGACAAAGAATACAATAAGACCCCGCTGAAACCGACGATTGCACCTGCAATCTCGCGCCACGTCGACTCTTCCCTAATCGCCAAGTAGGCGATTGGGATTGAGAAAAGGGGCATCGTATAGCTCAGGACAGCTGAATCGCCAGGCGAGACATATTGCAAGCCAGATGTCCAAAGGCCCGTCGAAATGGCCCCAAACGCCGCAATTTTCACGGTATCCTTGTCTATCCTAATGCGTCGACCACCGGCGAAAAAGAAGAAAGCGCCGGCCAGTCCAAACCGGAAGGCCATCAAAACGAACGGGGACGCATACATCAGGGCATTCTTTGCAAATTCGTACTGCAGCGAGGCGACTAAAACGTAAGGAATGAACCAATTTAGGAGAGATCCGTTTCGACCGTTTGCGTTCATTCTTGCAATCTACTTTATCCTACGTCATACCATCAGTTTTCGGAGGTTGCCCGGTCACAATAAAATCGGGCGGTGACGAAATCCCGTCAGTTACAAAGCTACTACTTTTTGTCTGGCGTTGATCCCTTGAACGTCGGCATGCAATACTTGCAACCAGAGTACATGAGATCGGAAGGAATATTCAACCACTCAAACATTTGAATCCTTGTCCGCGGAATGGCTTCAACGGCGCAGTTTGGAGTTTCCTTATCGAGATCGTGGAGGATCTTGGTGTCCGAGTCGCCAATGTACCTTTTTCCAAAAAATGGCGCGTTGAGACGTCTTGTCAGCTGCTGAACCTCCGCTCTAAAAAATTCAACCCGGGAACTTGCATATTTAAGCAGGAAACCAACTTTTTCTTTTTCCACGCATGATTTAAATACAAATCGAGTACGACTCGCGCTTTGAAATCACAAATTGGTGACGGCCTACTGTGTCAAATGCAAAAAGTCCCGCGAGATGAAGAATCCGAAACAAGTCAAGCTGAAAAACGGGCGTCCTGCAGTTTCAGGTACTTGTCCGGTGTGCGGAACTAAAATGTTCAGAATCGGCGCGATGCCCAAGACTTAGTGGGATCAAAGCCTTCGACAACTTCCCAAAGAGAACTGTGGAGGAAATGTGTTTTTCCTCCAGCTATTTTTTTCGACCAAGAAATTCCATATCGGGCTTGAGATTGCAAGCTGATTTTCTTCGTAATCGTTAGGAAACTTTTAAGACGAGAAACGACTTATCGGATTCACTGGAAGATTGCCTATGCAGCCACAAATGCCTCCATCTAAAGCAGTTGGATTCAAACCTCTTGCTGAGGAGTGGAATTATTATTCTATTGACGATGGTTTTGTACTTGGAGTTAGGGTCGTTCTTACTAAATTACTGAAAACAAACCAGAGCGACCCGTCAGGGTTGCCTGTTTATGTCACTCAACATCAGCTTGCTCTACAGGTACTGACGCAAGAAGAGTACCGTAGCATTACAAGCAGAAATATGATCTCAAAGTAAAGAATTTTTTTCTCTTTACTGGGGTACTTTGCGGTTTGACCCCGCCCAAATTAATCCGCTATGACGCGGGTTTGAATTCGCCGAAATACTTTCCTACTTTATCAGTACGCCTAAACATCTCCTAGAGAAAATATTTTTCTTAGACGATCGCGAGTAAATAGATGCTGCCTTGATTCGATTCACCAACACACTCGGCCATAATTTAGAGCAATTCGACACCATAACGCCAGGCGAGGTGAAACTCTACACTTGCGGCCCCACTGTGTGGAACTATCCACACATCGGAAATTATCGGACCTTTCTCTTTGAAGACTTGCTCAAGCGATTTTTGAAGTATCGCGGGTTCAAAGTCACTCACGTGATGAACCTGACAGATGTTGACGATAGAATAATCAAGATCTGCAATGAAAAAGGCTACGATCTGAAGGAATTTACCGAGAAATATGCAAAAGCGTTCTTTGATGACCTCAATTTTCTTTCAGTTGATCTCGCCGACGAGTATCCGCGGGCAACTGAGTACGTAAGCAAGATGGTCGAGATCATTCAAGGTCTTTTGGACAAGGGAATTGCCTACCACAGTGATGACGGATCAATTTACTATTCCATAGCAAAGTTTTCGCGCTATGGCGAGCTTTCCGGGATAAAGCGAGACGAACTTAAAGTGGGAGCCAGGGTTCGCGTCGATGACTATGGAAAGGACTCGGCAGAAGATTTCGCACTATGGAAGTCCTGGGATGAGCAAGACGGCAAGATATTCTGGGAAACGAGCCTCGGCAAGGGCAGACCTGGCTGGCATATAGAGTGCAGCGCGATGTCGATGAAACTTCTCGGAGAGCACTTTGACATACACACCGGGGGAGTAGACAACATCTTTCCTCATCATGAAAACGAAATAGCCCAGTCGGAAGGTTTCACGGGTAAGAAATTCGTAAACTATTGGCTTCACAGCGAGCACCTTCTGATAAACGAAACAAAGATGGCCAAGCGACTGGGGAATTTTGTAACTGTAAAGGATCTCAGGGATCGGGGTATTGAGGGAAAGACACTCAGGTACTTCCTCCTATCGGGACACTACAGATATCAGCTGAACTTTGCCGAAAATTCACTTGAGCAAGCCGCTGCTTCCGTAAAGAGAATAAACGAATTTGTTTCTCGTCTGAATGATTCACTTCAGTCGAGCGTCGACAAGACGAGGGCAACGGATTCAGAAGTAATTCTCCTCTTAGAAAAGTCGAGGGAGAAGTACGTCTCGGCTCTCGAAAATGACCTCGACGCTCCGACCGCTCTAGCAGCTGTCTTTGATCTGGTTACAGAGGGAAATCGCCTGCTGGACAAAGGAAATTTAGGCAGTCGATCGATCGAGGCGTTGCTCGATTTCATGCGAAAAGATTTCGACTCGGTATTCGCAGTGCTATACCAAACCAGCGATGAATCATTAGGAGTACTCGAATCAACTCTCCTCGCTGAAAGAAAGGCCGCAAGGGATTCTAAAGATTGGAAAAAGTCAGACGAACTTCGGAGTAGATTAATCTCGCTCGGCATTGAAGTTCAGGACACACCAATCGGTCAAAAATGGCGCAGAATGATGAAGAGTAGGACGCCGGGAGCCGGATTCGAACCGACGAGGCCGTAGAACGGCCACGGGCTGTCTTTTACTCCCATCTTTCATGGAACTCAAGGCCTACGCTTCAAAAAGGGACAGTTCCCCTTTGTCGAAACCGCGCAATAGTCCACTCTGCCTTCGGGCTTTTTTTCTGGAAAAAATCCCGGCAAGCAAACGATGATAGCTAGCCTTTACATCCCGGCGATCTAGTTAGTCTCCACAACTGTGAACGCCCAGCTTAAAATCGTTTGTCGGGAAGCTCAGTGGACGTTCACTAGACTGCAATAAGGAGATTTTGTCTTGGACTCGTCGGTTGGTTACAGATTTCTTGAGCACATGACCGACGCCAAGATTGAAGCTTACGGGAACAATCTCGCTCAAGCATTTGAAAACGCGGGACGCGCGGTTGAAAGCCTGATGGTCGACCTTGGGTCAGTAAAGAAAGTCGAGTCCAAGGAGATAGGGTTGGGAGCAAATGATCTGGGTTCGCTGCTCTATCAGTGGATAGAATCCCTGATTTCTCTCCAGGACAGCGAGGGCCTACTATTTTCGGAGTTCAAATGCGAAGTATCAAAAACTTCCACTGGAAGCTTCATTCTGCTAGCAAAATTGTCTGGGGAAAAGTTCGATCCAGAGCGACATGAACAAAAGACTGCGATAAAAGCGCCCACATTTCACCAGATGAAAATCTCGGAAGATGAGAACAGAGTCACGATGACTTTCGTTGTCGACCTGTAACAATAAAAACTGGACACCAGCATCCTAGCGGTCACGATGTCACGAGTCATAGAACTGTCCTCAAAGAATTTTGATAAAATACTAAAATCGTCAAAGAAGTTATTTGTTGATTTTTGGGCGCCATGGTGCGTTCCATGTGTGAAAATGAATCCAGTCGTTGAAAAGTTAGCTGACAGACATTCTTCAATCACTTTCGCAAAGCTGAACGTTGATGACTATCAGGAGATCGCAACCCGTTTCCATATTTCCTCGATCCCCGCTTACGTAATGTTCAACGACTCGACGCCGGCCTCGAGCAAAATTGGGGCAACGTCCGAAGCTGAGCTAGAACGCTGGCTCGACGACAGAACAATTTAAGAGCTCTCAGCCGATTTCTCATCGGCTGATTGGACAACAATTCAGCTCCGTCCAAGATTTCCGTCATTGGATTCGGCCTGATGGGCGCACAGATCAGCCAGGTACTTGCGCTGTCCGGTTTTGAAGTAATTGCCTATGACATAAACGATGATCTCCTTTCAAAAGGGATCGAGCTAATCAAATCTGGAAGATACGGCCTAGAAAATTCGGTAGCAAAGTCTCGCATCTCACGGGAGATCGCTGACTCTGCGTTGTCCAAGATCGCGACAACAACTTCCCTCGATAACGCTCTTGATCACGCTCATTTTGTACTTGAAGCGGTGGTGGAGAGTTTGAAAACAAAACAGCAGATCTTCAAGATGGCCGCGGAAGTTGCTGACCCATCCGCTGTGCTTGCGAGCAACACTTCCACCCTGAGTATCGCGAAGATCGGAGAGTCTCTCAGGCCGAAAGACAGGACAAGACTTGCCGGGATGCATTTCTTCAATCCGCCGCAGCTGATGAAACTCGTGGAAATTGTAAAGACCAGTAAGACATCCAACGCGACGATTTCGAGGATTGAATCAGTATCTCGTTATATGGGAAAGACATCTATTACCGTTCGAGATTATCCCGGATTCGTCGCAAACCGGATCGGGATTTCCGTATTTGTTGAAGCAAGCGAACTTCTCGAAAAAAAAATTGCAAACGTGCGCGAAATCGATCTTAGCATGAGATTGGGTTATGGATATCCCGTGGGTCCATTCGAATTAGGCGATCTGGTCGGTCTCGATGCTAGATTGCGAAACTTGAAAGCCCTCTACGCGGAGACTGCAGACAAAAGATTCCGGCCTCCAAGAATTTTGAAATTACTCGTTATGCAGGGATACTTAGGCGATCCGAAGACAAAGCCCGGAAGTAAGGGCGGGTACTATGAGTACTTTGGCTTGAAGAGGCCTTCCGAAGATTGACTCTTCTCCATTCGATACGAGTACTTGAAGTAAGTCATGCGGTCGCGGGACCGACTGCCTCGCAGGTTCTCGCAGATTATGGAGCTGAAGTCATCAAGATCGAGAGACCAGGTAAAGGAGACATTTTCCGCGAAGTGCCCGGCATGGGTCCAACGATGTTTCTTGCGGTAAATCGCGGCAAGAAAAGCGTGGCACTTGATCTCAAGACCGGAGAAGGACTGGCACTTTTCTATCGCCTAGTTGACAAGAGTAACGTTGTGATCGAAAATCTGGGACCGGGAGTTGCCGAGAATTTAGGAATAACTTACTCGAAAATCAAAAAGGAAAATCCCGGCATTGTTTACTGCAAGATTGAAAGTTTTGGGAAGGGGCCCAACGAGAACACGCCGGCTTACGATCCCATTCTGCAAGCAGCCGTAGGAATAATGTCCACAACCGGATTTCCTCCGGATCGTTTTGCTCGTGCTGGAATTTCACTCGTCGATATGAGCACGGGGCTTCATGCGTCGGCAGGCATTCTTGCACTCCTGCTTCGGAAGAGAGAAACAGGCATTGGAGGTGAATTGCGGGTCTCGCTCTTCGACACCGCATCATATTTTATGTCCTACTGGGTAGCCATGTTCGACCTATTTCAGAGGGACACCTTTCCACTGGGATCAGGGCACATCTTCGGGTCACCCTACAACCTGTTCAAGACCAAAGACGGCCATGTCTACATAGCAATCGCGAGCGACGCCCACTGGCAGGCTTTCTGCTCAAAGCTTGGATTCTCAGATCTGCTCGAAAACAAGAATTATCAAGGCGCGCAAGATCGCGTACGACTGAAAAAGTCACTTGAGCGAACGATCGCCCAGCGAATCGCAAAATTAAGCGATCGCGAGATTGGAAGTCGGCTACGGGATTCTAGTGTCCCGTTCGGAGTTTTCAACACCGTTGCTTCTCTCCTGAAAGATCCGCATTTTCTAAGCAGACATCTACTGAAAGATTACCAGTACTCGGGCAAAAAGTTCCGAACCATAGTCAATCCAGCTGTCGTAGATGGAGAAAGGCCATTCGCCAAAAATGATCCTCCTCAAATCGGCGATGATACTGAAAAGGTTCTACGTGAAATACTCGATCTAGAGAAAGCCGACATTCGAAGTTTGAGGTTGAAGGGCGTCATAGCTTAGTTAAATGAAATTGTTCCCCAACTCGCTTAAATCGCCGCAAGGTAATTTTGATCTCAGTAAGATCAAAGCTTGTCGGGCGATAATGAAATCATTTTGGCGCAGGAGCAAGACGTCCAGGTCAAAGACAATGTTCCTGGTAAGATGAAAGATCTAGTTGGAACTCTTGTTCTGACCAACAAACGTCTTCTGTTTGTAGAAGCAAACAAAGAAGATGAAGTTAACATTCATCTCGGTCCCATAACCAAGTATTCTGGAACGATCCGCTACGCAGACGTTGAAGATCTCGGCGAAATCACAGCAAACCCGAACAACCTGAGCATTCCGCTTGCATCAATCGTGAACGTTTCGGGCACAGAAGGTATCATTCATCCGCCAGAACTGAAAGTTTCTTTGAAAGGGGATCAGGGCCAGGAGGAACATGCGGTCTTTACCGGGGAATTGACGGGCGGAAGGAAGAAAGATCTGAAAGATTGGGCGAGGCTCATCCAGGGATTAAAGAAGGGCACAATTAGTATTCAAATGCCGAA